>NZ_JBYCKP010000074.1:0-11513 GCF_057473445.1 Acidithiobacillus sp. TH-A36
GCCGCTGATCCATCAGTTGCAATGAGTGCAGATGTCGCCCGTTTCGCACCATTGGTACAGCGTATTGCCCAGCGGGTGTGGGCGCGGTTGCCGGCCAATATTGAATTGGCAGATTTGGTTCAGGCGGGATTGATTGGTTTGATGGATGCTCTTTCTGGGCAGGAAAACAGTGCGGGTGAGGCTTTTGTAGCTTATGCCAGTTTGCGTATCCGTGGCAGTATTATGGATGAGCTACGTAACCAGGACTGGCTTCCCCGGCGTGCGCGGGCCAAGGAGCAATCTATACGCAAAGCCATTACTCGCCTTGAACAGCAATTGGGTCGCGCTCCTGAAGAAGAGGAAGTTGCCGCTGCGCTGGGATGGAATCTCAAAACCTATCAATCTGCTTTGCAGGATACGGGTGGGCAAATTGTTTATCTGGAAGATTTAAGTGCGGATCAGGATGTTTTTGCGGGTCGTTATTTGCGCGATAAAACCCCTGACATGACAGCCATATTGGGTTCGGCGGAATTCGCTCGAGATCTTCAAGGTGGTATAAAAAGTCTTCCCGAGCGGGAGCAGCAGGTATTAGCCCTTTATTATCAGGAAGAGTTGACCCTGAAAGAAATCGGCATCGTGCTTGAAGTCACAGAATCCCGGGTTAGCCAGATTATGCGTCAGGCCATTTTGCGTTTGCGCAGTAATCTGGGTGATTGGAATGATGCTCCGTAAAATGGGTGCTACATGGATTTTTTGACAATAATAGGTCTGGTAGTGGCCTTTGGCGGGATATTTTTAGGGCAATTTATGGAGGGCGGTAAGCTGGGCTCCATTTTGCAGCTTACGGCTTTTATTATAGTCATCGGAGGCACCATGGGGGCGGTGATGGTGCAGTATCGGCTTCCGGTTTTTGTACGTTCTTTGAAAATGCTGCCGTGGATTATTTTGCCCCCCAAAACAGATCCGCAGCCGATCATTCAAGAGCTTCTGGAATGGAGTAATACAGCGCGCAAAAATGGTTTGCTGGCTTTGGAAGGATTATTGGAAAGCGTCACTGATCCATTTATGCGCAAAGGTCTGCAGATGTTAGTGGATGGTTCAGAGCCTGCCAAAATCCGTGCTACCCTTGAAGTCGACATGGATTCCCGCTCGGAGATTGAACGTCAGGCGGCGCGGGTGTTTGAGTCAGCGGGTGGCTACTCACCGACCATAGGTATCCTTGGTGCAGTTTTGGGTTTGATACACGTGATGGAAAACCTTGCCGATCCTGCAAAGTTGGGAGCAGGTATTGCCACTGCCTTTGTTGCCACGATATATGGGGTAGGCTCTGCCAATTTGCTGTTTTTGCCTGTTTCCAGCAAGCTTAAGGGTATTGTTCACCAGCAGAATTATTTGCGGGAAATGATTATTGAAGGTCTGGTCAGCATTGCGGAAGGAGAAAATCCGAAACTCATTGAAGGACGACTCCAAAGTTTTTATGCGGAATAAGGAGCACCCAGATGGCTGATATTCCTTTTCGTCCAGTAGAAACCGGCACTCAACCAGTCCAACCTTTGCGTCCTGTCAGTCAGGATCAAAAGCAAAATTCAAAGTCGCCCAAAACCCTGAAGCGCAAGAAGGGGGAGCCGGGTCATCAAGTGGACGAGTTTGCCTGATCGGCCAGATAAATGCGCTGGCGCCCATCTGTTTTAGCACGATACATGGCCTTGTCGGCGGCAGCTATGCTTTGTTCCTGACTACAGGAATTTTGCCAGAGGCTGATTCCTCCGCTAAAACTGATTTTCAGTGGCTGGTCTTGAGTCTGAAATAACTGCCGTCCCAGTCGGGTTTGCACACGCTCCAGAATATCCAATGCGTTTTCTGGGGTTGTATCGGGCATCAAAATGACAAATTCTTCACCTCCGTAACGGGTGATGACGTCATTGGCTCGCAATGTGTCCTGTAAAATTTTAGCCATTCCCTGTAACACCTGGTCACCCAGATCGTGTCCATGCCGGTCATTGACCTGTTTGAAATGGTCAAGGTCGACAATGGCGACGGTCAGCGGCTGTTTGAGTCGCTGGGCTCTGGCGGATTCGCGAGCAAAGGCGGCGCTCAGCCCCCGCCGATTTAATGTTCCTGTGAGAGGATCTACATGAACCAGCTGACTGATAGATTCCATTTCTTCTTCCAGCTTACGAATTTTTTCTTGGGCAGCGCTCAGACGGTTTTTTGCCTGGATCAAGGTATTTCTTGCTTCAATGGATTGTTTAGTAATGTTTTTGCTGGTATTCAAGACTTCACTGACAATTTTTCGTATTTGCTCCCAATCTGTTGCGCTATCCAGTTCATTGGCCAGGCTCTCCAATTGCTGGTGATTACGTCCGTTTTCACCGGCCATACTTTCGACAGATATCAGCACCAGATTCACGAGATCACGAATGGCCTCGCGGGCTTCTCTGACCTCAGATTTCAGCTTTCCTTGCTGAAAAATCACTTCTTTCACCCTGCTGATCGCCAAATCCAGCTCTTCGTGATTATCGGCAATTTGCACGGCCTGCCGCACAATATCCATTTGTCCAGACAAAAACGCATCATTTTCAGTCAGGTCGGCAACATTTCGCAGCAGTAGTTGCAAAAGTTCCTGTAACCCCTTGCGTATTTTTATTTCTTTTTCGTCCAGCTCCTGCTGGTGATGTAAAAGGTCTCTGGCTAAAGGAAACAGTGCATCCGGTTGAATTTCGTTTTCCTTAAGAAGTCCATCCAGTTGCTCCAGAAGAAAGGTGCTAGACTGGTCATGGTCTCGTATGGAATGCCGGATAACCGTCCTGAATAACTTCTGCCAGATCTCACAATTTACATCTTCAGAAGCATTTTCATTAATTTCTTTGGGGCTGATCTTTACCTGTCGTGTGGAGAGTTTTTCCCATTTTTGGAGAAGTTGATCCAGTTTTATGGCCAGAGTGCTGTTATTTTTTTCTTCCAGAAGCTGGTTTTTAGCCAGTATTTTTTGAAGATGCGATAAACCCGATTGAGATCTTTCCCATTCCGTAGAGAAGCGTCGCATAAGATCTTGCCAATTCATTTCGGGGGTGCTATGGGCTCCTGAAATTTCATGATAGCACTGCGTATAATTTTCGGGGGTCGGTGATAAACCAAGCTCCATAAGGCGGGTAAAGGCTTCCCGCGCAATTTCTGAGGGAGTTTTGTGGGTCATGCTGATAATGCCTTTGGATTCTTGCTACGCTCAAAAGCTATCGTAATGACTTGGTGGAAAAAAGGAAAGGTCAAGGCAGCAGGCAAGCCTGGTTTCGACCTTCATGTTTGGCCTGATACAGTGCTGCATCGGCAATAACAACCCGTTCATGGGATGGCACATTAGGCAGCAAGGGTGTTATTCCAATGGAAATGGTCACCTGAACAGGGGCGTGTTTTTCCAGCGGAAAGGAGGCAGAGGCGATTTTTTGACAAAGTCGTTGGGCAGTAAGCAGAGCGCAACTTTTATGCATTTGCGGAAATATAGCCAAAAACTCTTCGCCACCGTAGCGATATAATCCATCGTACGGGCGCAATGCAGAGTGCAAACGTCGGGAAAGCTCCTTCAGGACAAGGTCGCCGTTCACATGTCCAAAGCGATCATTTAATACCTTGAAATGATCAACATCGAGCATGGCAATAAATGCATGAGCACCACGGTCAACCAAGGCCTGTTCGCGACAGATGTCATCCTCCATACGGCGACGATTAAGCAG
Source organism: Acidithiobacillus sp. TH-A36 (assembly GCF_057473445.1). Taxonomy (NCBI): domain Bacteria; kingdom Pseudomonadati; phylum Pseudomonadota; class Acidithiobacillia; order Acidithiobacillales; family Acidithiobacillaceae; genus Acidithiobacillus; species Acidithiobacillus sp. TH-A36. Next base: position 3,711 of record NZ_JBYCKP010000074.1, read on the forward strand.
GCCAGTGAGTGGATCCACCTCCCCCAAATTTCTACTGAATGCCACAATTTCGTCAAAACATTGGCGCTCAAGGTCCTCGGCGGCATTCATCACCGCAAATAAATCACTGGCAGGTTCCTGATTGAAATTGTGATCTTGCAGTTTTTGCAGGATGTTGTGATAGCTTTTCTGCAGACCCTGCCAAAACACACGACGTCCTTCCGGGACCCGCGATTCCGGTGTATGTAGGGATTGCAGTACGTCCTGCTTAGCTTTTCGAGGTAATGGGCGTCCTTGCATGTGCTCGCGTAGCCAAAGTTGCCAGAATGATTTCCATGCCTCATAAAAATTGACGAGATCAGCCAGATAGGGGCTGCTGTCAACTTGAGAAGCACTATTTTGATGCGCGTATGTTTCAGTTTGTGATCGTGAAGTCATGGCTCACCTCCGTTTGAGATTTTAAAAGCAAAAGCCATGCCATTTTTCGATTTTTCCGGCTCAAGTCTTTGTTGGAAATGCATCCTTAAGTTTTTCCTGAGATGTGCCGTTATCCTGTTTATTACGGGGTGGGAGATTCATTATGCACCATACATCAAAGCGATCTGCGCGTGACCAGACTCTGGATTCAATTCAGGAAACAGATTTTTCACTGATGCAACTTGGTCTGGAGGGCGTTGTAGCCTATTTGCTGCGCATCAAGAACGCCCTCGATCACCGTGATTATGTGGCCAAACGTGTGGCAGTAGAACGCGCCGAACAACTCGTACAACATCTGCTTCTGCATTTAGGAGAAGAAACACAAAAAGCAGTGATTGTGCGCCTGGACCGATTGTATCGTTACCTGCTTCTCAAATTGGCCCACTGTAATATGTTCAATGATCTGGAGTCGCTTTACGCTTGCGAGCCGATCATTGAGGATTTGCGACTGGAGTGGTCTATTGTACACGGAGAACAGAGAGATGAAGATGTCCGTTTTTCCAGGTTAATAGACTTTGATGATATGCTTGCTGGGTAAATTCTACATTATTGAGAAATAGATATAGGCAAGGATGCCATGACAGAAAAAGCAGGAAAAAGTAAACTGATTATAATGTTGATTGCAGTCATTGTGTTGCTGGTGATTGTTGGTGGTGCTGCTGTCTGGTGGTTCATGATGCGATCCACTTCCGCTCCCACCCCTGCACAAATCGCCCAACAACAGGCTCAACAAAAACTCCAGAACACCAAGTTCATTGACCTTGGCTCCCTGGTAACCAATTTACAAAGTGCAGATGGCAATACGCACTACATACAGGTTCAGATTCAGCTGAAAACTTATGAGCCTTCGGTAGAAGCCTCGGTCAAATCGTATATGCCTGAAATCCGTAATGGCATTTTACTGTTATTAAGTGCTCAGAATGCCGATACGGTCAGCCAGCCAGCGATGCGTGATCAACTCCTGCAAAAAATTAGAGAGCAGGTTAATAAAGTGCTGGAAACAGATGGCGGCGCTCTGGCTAAACCGGTACCAGAAAAGAATCCTCCCATAGCGGCCGTTTATTTTGCCAGTTTTGTTGTTCAATAGTGGGATTTAACGCATGTTTCTGATTATTGGCTATGTGATTGCACTGGGTGCCATTTTTGGTGGTTTCATGCTGGAAGGCGGTGCCATCACTGCGCTGATCCAGCCTTATGAACTTCTCATGATTGGCGGCGGTGCTTTTGGAGCCTTTTTTGCGGCGACTTTTCCCCGTACTTTCAAGGCTGTCATCAAATCTCTTCCGCTAGCCTTCAAGGGATCAAAGTACAACAAAGCCATTTATATGGAACTACTCAGTTTGCTCAATGAACTTTTTAGTAAGATTCGCCAGGGTGGGCTCATGTCTATTGAGGGCGATGTTGATGATCCAGCGGCCAGTGAATTATTCAAAAAATATCCGCGTATTGTTGCGGATCATCATGTAATGGAGTTCTTGACCGACTACTTACGCCTGATGATTGGCGGAAATCTTGGCGCATTTGAAATGGAAAATCTTATGGATGTGGATATTGATACCCATCATCGTGAGATGGAAATTCCTATTCATGCCCTGGTTCGTACAGCAGACGGAATGCCAGCTTTTGGTATTGTTGCTGCGGTAATGGGCGTGGTAAATACCATGGGTTCCGTAGACAAGCCGCCTTCCGTTCTGGGTGAGTTGATTGCAGCAGCCTTGGTAGGTACTTTTCTGGGTATTCTTCTGGGTTATGCAGTTTTGTCGCCTTTGGCTTCGCGATTGGAAGATCGGGCAGCTGAGGGGGGTAAAATTTTTGAATGTATCAAGGTGGCGTTACTGGCGACTATGAATGCTTATCCTCCCCAGGTAGCCGTGGAGTTTGGTCGTAAGGTTTTATATTCGACAGAACGTCCAAGTTTTCAAGAGTTGGACAATCATTTGCGGGAGCTCAAGGGGAAATGACACGTCATGGCTGAAGAGGGAAAAAATAAGCCTATTGTCATAAAACGCATCAAGAAAGGAGGTGGTGGAGGACACGGCGGTGCCTGGAAAATTGCTTATGCTGATTTTATTACCGCCATGATGGCTTTCTTTTTGCTGATGTGGTTGCTGGGTTCCACGACCAAAGCGCAGTTACAGGGTATTTCCCAGTGGTTTAAAAATCCTGAGAGGGTTTCTTTGATGGGTGGCCCCGGTAGTGGTTCTTCCAATTCCATTTTGCCTGGTGGCGGCAAAAATTTGACGAAAACTGTTGGAGAAATTCAGCGCGGCGAAAAGCGGCAAAATCTTGCCAGTAATCCGGAAATCATTACAGCTGAAGAAGCGGTGGACCACCAAAACCTGGAGCATTTGAAAAAAGCTTTGGAAGCTCAAATTGCTGGCAACCCTGCGCTGGCCGCTTTTCGTCATCAGTTGCTGATCAATATTACTCCGGAAGGCTTGCGAATTCAGGTGGTCGATAGTGCCAAACGTTCCATGTTTCCAAATGGAAGTACTGTCCTGGAGCCGTATGCCCAGACGATTTTTAAGGCCATTGCACCAACCTTGAATCAATTACCCAATCAAATCAGCATTACTGGGCATACGGATGCCGTACGTTATGCGAATGGTGGCAAAGGTTACAGTAATTTCAATCTGTCGGCGGGACGTGCTAATGCTGTTCGTCAGGTGCTGGTCCAGAATGGTCTGGATGAGAGTAAAATACTGAGAGTAGTCGGCATGGGATCGGCGGTGTTGTACGTACCAAAAGAGCCGGACTCTCCCTTGAATAGACGAGTAAGCATTGTGGTATTAAGTCAAAAAGCAGCATTACGGATTGTTAATAACCAGAAGATGGAAAAAAGTGTGAATAATACCAGTGCGGCTCAACAAGTCATCGGTGGATCTGCCGCATCAGGATGGCATCACCTTCCTCTACCTTGAGCCGTAGCATCTGGAGGCCTTCGCGGTTCACGTGACTGCCGGATATCTTGTCGGTAAATATCTGGTTCGCACGAATCAGGACGCCTGTAAGATGTTTAACTTCCAGCAACACTTCCGGGCCGCCTATTTTCTTCGATCATTTCGTTTCGCTACAAGTAAGGCCTGGTCAGCAAGAATAATCCGTAGAGCATTTTTATATATAATGGTGAATGCTTCGTCTGCAGAAAATGCCTGCAGAGTTTGATAACCGGCAGGCTCCAGGGTGCGTTGTAACAACGCCCGATCTCCGGCCTGGTCATCCACCAGAAGCAGTGGCTTGTTGCGAATATCTTCTTGATCATCTTGTGATCGCATTAATGTATTACGAATTGATTCCAGATTATCAAGTCCTGGGGGATATTGCGGTAATTCAAAAATTTCGGCGATATCTGCCCACTCAGAGAGTACATGGTGAATCATGGCTACAAAGTGCGGCGTATTCATCTACCAGCTTTTGATGTTTTCCTGCAGGATTTCCAGGCTACGATCAGACGCTGGGGACATGGCCCATTCAGTGATATTACGTCCGGCACCGAGAATACGAATAAGCGTATGTAGCCGATCTGGCGCACTATTGGATGCGTGCTCAAGGTCGAAATCAGTACCAGAATTGCAGCTTTAAATGGCCATAACCATGGTTTCCGGGAGTCGCCACTGCCGCATCAGGGCGGCGGTTAAATCGTGACGACTAAATCCGAATTCATTTTTTTCCAGAATTTTCTGTTCGGCAAAACTTAAGTCTTCATTATTGAATATAGTGCTTTTTTCTGGAGCTGTTCAAACCATCATCAGGCTGCCGATTTCACTTAATAAACCAAAAATAAAAATCTCTCCGGCGGGCCAGCTTCCCATTTCTTTCGCCAGGGCCTGCATAGCAATTGCCCGTAATAAGCTGGCTGACCAGAAACGATACAAATCAAAATCAGGAGCGAAAGAAAGCTTTCCATTGATTAAGTCAAGGCCCAGTGCCATGCGAACTACTACTTGCAGACCTATTCGCATCAAGGCTTCATCCAAAGATACAATCGGACGCGTAGGGCGATATATGGGAGAATTGGCGAGCTTGATAGTTTTCGCTACCAAAATCGGATCAAGACGAATGAGGCGCGCAGCTTCGTCCAGGCTTGCATCTTCCTTTTGCAACAACTGCATGAGCGCTAATGTACTTTGCGATGGAGAAGGACAATTTCCTTTATCTAGCTGAGGTAAAAAAGCTTCAATGAGCATGATTGTAAGCATCCTTCTATTGATCAATTCTATATAATGTAATTATTTTAAACTGGAAGACCAGTTCATCGATTCCAGTGATGCAGCCGTGATTTCGGCAAGCGTTAACGCCAGGGTTTGACCAATTTTTTTAACCATGTCCAGATCTCCATGTTCTGCCGCTTCAATAAGCGTCAGTATTGCGCCGTCCTCGCCTTCATGGTTAATGAGAGCCTTGCGCATTTCATCTGAAATTTTCAGTTCACTCAAAAGATCGGCTAATGGCTGCTTTAAATAAACATCCAGAAGAGACAACATGCCAGCGAGAAAGCTACGATGAAGGGCAGCTGGCTGATCATCCAGGACTGGAGATTTTTCTCTGAGAATTTCTGCAAATTTGGCGCGGGTTGTAGCCATAACGAGAACAGATGATTTTTGAGTACCCTTGCTGGCAAACAACAGCAAAGTCAGCCAGCGTTGCAAGGGTTGTCGACCAAGTAAAATAAGAGCTTGGCGGATACTCTCTATTTGCTGACCACGAGTCATTCCAGCAGAATTCAAATAGCGTAAAAGCTGATAGGAAAGACCCGGATCACGGTGGAAGGCTTCTTCAATATCACAGACAGGGTTTTCTTCGAGTAGCAAATTGAGCAGGTCGAAAATGGTATGTTGATTGGAGGTCAGGGCTTTCCCTTTGACGACTTCGGGCTCCATATAGTAGAAGCCTTGAGTGTAATCGACGCCCGCCTCGAAGCAGCGACGCGCCAAAAGGGCGGTTTCAACGCGCGTGGCAACTATTGCCGGTTGTCGGGGAAGCTTGCAGTTTTTAATTTGCCTGACCCGGACTTCCCATTGTTCTGGGGCGTTGCTAAAACAGTCGATCTTGATGAAGTCAACAATTTTGAGTAATGCCAGGTGCCAGGGTGAGGCTTCGAAGCGGTCCAGGGCCAGACGAAAACCCAATTTCTGCAGATGAAGGAGATGCCCGAGGAATTCCCGACTGGGTGCTTCGGTAATGGTGAACTCAGGAATCACCTGACGAGCAGGAAACAACTCCAGGCTTTTCTCATCAAAGTTACTATTGGTAAAATTGATGAAGGCAGGTTTCCCGCCCAGCAGGCTTTCAAGATTGTAGACACTGAATGTTTTTATCAAAACCCGTGCCGAGCAAAGAAAGGGGTCTTCCAGCGGTCCGCTGCTTTCGTTACGCGCAAAAAGCTCATAGCCGATGATCTCATCCTGGCGACCGAGTATGGCCTGCCGCGCCACCAGTTCTTGATCGTCTTCAGGGGGAAGCGAGTTTTGGGAGTTTTGGCTCATTTGGTTACCGCAATCCTTCGCACATGGATGGTACAACAATTAGTCATTTCCCTGGAATCTTCCAACCTTTTTTTGAATGAGCATGGGGCAATCCAGAAAGCAGCACAAGCCGTATTAGCTCCCCCTAAAGTTTTATCGGCACCGTGCCGTATTGATCGGTGATCGTTTTAAATTTGATACAACCATCCAGGATGGATAGATAAATGGCATCGGAAACACTCGTTAATGCCCTCTGGCAAGCTGTTAAAGTCTTGAGTTCTCAGGTGCGATAGTAAGCACATGCGCCTGGTCCGCAGTGGAGGACGTTTTGCCGTTATGGTTTTTGACGGACCTTTAGTCAAACATCATCCGCCTTCAGTGGACGTGCTGTTTCGTTCGGTGGCTCAGGTAGCTGGACGAAATGCCTGGGGCATGATCATGACCGGAATGGGGGCTGACGGTGCCCAGGGATTGCTGGAGATGCATCAGGCGGGAGCCCGCACGATTGCCCAGGATGAATCCAGTTGCTTGATATTTGGGATGCCCAAGTAAGCAATAAAACTCGGTGGGGTCGATGAAGTATTAGTCCTGACTCATATTGCCAGCCGCTTGCCGCGATCCATAGAAGGGGTGTGCTGATGATTACTCCTTCTCAGGACTTGGCTGATGAAGATTTCGTCATGCCGGAACCATTGAAAAAGCTCATTCTGATGTCGCGGCGCATTCAAAAACGACAGCGTATTTTTGTCATGTCAATTTTGCTGGTTTTTTCGAGTCTGGTTGGCCTGACGATTTTTAGCATTGGCGGGAGTCAGTCACCTGCTCAGCCAACTGACGGACTGTGATTTGGTTGCAGAGGGTATTGCTGCTCCTGATGAGCTTCATTTGTGGCTACAACTTGGTGGTCGCTATATTCAGGGATACCTTCTTTCGCCTCCACCGCCAGAAAATGCCTTTTTTACCTGGCAATCTTGCTTGATCCCGCCAGTTCTTCGTTCGGTACGAACGATAGACCTCCAGGATATGGCTGGTCTCTGGCAATAAATTCATTCATAGTCCAGCATTGACGACAGCTATCATGGGTGTTGATAAGATGATGCATATTCTGGATCAGAGCAGGTGTTTATGACGGAACAAATTCATGAAATGCGTCGCCATCTGTTTTCCGAACGTTTTCGTGTTACAGCCTCGGTGAAAGCATCAGGTATCCTGGAAAATTTATTGCGGGAGCATATTTTCTGTACCTTATGGCTGGATGACCAGATCCAGAGTTATAACACGCTGTTGCTGGACATAAAGTCGGAAAGTGAATTACACATTGATGTGCCCTTGAATTTTCCTAAGCAGATTGATGCTGGCTTGCAAGTCACGGTACTTTCCCGGGTAGATGGGGTAATCAGTGGTTTTCAGAGCCAAATATTGCGTCAAGAAGAATCTGGCATTGTTCTGAATTATCCCGATGCGATTTATCAGTTACAGCGTCGTCAGCTTTTTCGGGTGCCTCCCACTATACAGGATCCCGATGAGGTGGAAATTTATCGTCAGGGTGCCTTGATGGTTTCTGGACGTATGCAGGATATCAGTGCTGGTGGAATCCGGATTATGAGTCGCTGCCCCAAGGATCTGCCTTTTCAGCCCAGCGAAATTTTATCTCAGTTGGTATTTAAAATTCGCGACAGTGATCCTTTGCACATGCCGGCAGTTATTCGTTTCGTGGACAATCATGTTGCGGGTGCTACCGGCGTCATTCTGGGTGTGGAGTTTCAAAATCCACCGGCCGCTGACCAGGAAAAAGTGGCCCAATATGTGCAAACCCGTGATCGGGAAATATTGAGGATGCTGGGTATTGGACTGCGCAGTTCAGGAAAACAGCAACCTTCTT
>NZ_JBYCKP010000075.1:0-4187 GCF_057473445.1 Acidithiobacillus sp. TH-A36
TGTGCGCTCTGAATAGCCTGCTCGACAATGGCCCTGCCCGCCTCGGGATGGCTGTTCAGCCACAAATCCAGAGGATCGCGAATGGTCTGCACCATAAGCTTATAGGCTTCGCGACTGGTGAGTTTGTCCTTGGTCTGCCCCTGAAACTGGGGATCAAGAATCCGTGCGGAAAGCACCAAAGCCATTTTGCCGGTGACATCATCCTGCACCAGCTTCACCTTGGCCGGCACCAGACTGTGGTGTTCCATAAAGCTGCGCACAGCTTCAAAAACACCAGCGCGGAACCCCGATTCATGGGTTCCACCATCGAGTGTTGGAATCAGATTGACGTAGGTTTCCGGACGTGGATTACCCTGGGCACCCCAACACAACGCCCAATTCGCCCCCTCTCCCTGAGCGAAACCATTACTATCATCGTGTTGGTACATTTCACCTGCAAAAACCGGGGTAATGGGCTCTGCTTCCGCAAGCATTTCCTCCAGATACTCCGCCAGGCCAGAATCATACTGCCAGACCAGCGCCTCCTGCTCCGGTAAATTCAGAATCACCTGCAAACCGGGCAGCAAAATAGCCTTGGCACGCAGCAAGTGCGTCAACTCCCGAGTATTGACCCGAGCTGAATCAAAATACCGGGGATCTGGCCAAACCTGAACCCGAGTCCCATGACGGCGGGCCTGACTGTTTTCCACGCGGGTCAAGGCTTCCTGAAGCATACTGTCCACAAAGCTCAAACGATAATGACCATATCCACCCCCTTGCGGATCCCGGGTATGAATTTCCACCAGCAAGCGACTGGACAGTGCATTGGTGACTGCCACACCCACCCCATGCAGACCGCCCGAAAAGCGGTAAGCCGAAGACTTGTCAGTCTTGTCGAATTTTCCCCCTGCATGCAGGGTAGTAAAGGCCAATTCTGCTGCAGGACGCGTCTCACCGGGAGGAATCCCTACCGGAATCCCCCGACCATTGTCCTCGACAACGACCGACCCATCACTGAGCACGGTGACTTCAATTCGGGTCGCATGTCCGGCCAGCGCTTCATCCGCAGAGTTATCAATGAGTTCCTGAACCATATGCGTCGGACAGGTGGTACGCGTGTACATGCCCGGGCGCAAACGCACGGGCTCCAGGCCCTTAAGGACAGTGAATTGTTCAGCACTATAGTTCAAAACAGTAGGGTTCCTTAATCATCGTGTCCCAAATTCAGTTCGGGCTGGCTACCGGGCCCATCATAAACGGAATAATGTCTTTGAGCAGCATGTCATCAGGATTCATCAAATTGTCATATTTCTCCGTTATCATCAGGACGAGGTCAGGTGGAAAAGCTGCAGAGCAGCTTCGCCCTGCAAGTCATTCAGCAAACGGTAAGGCATGATAACAGGCAAACTCAGAATCGCTCTGATCACCGAGACTTATCCTCCAGAAATTAATGGCGTAGCGCTTACCTTAGGGAAGGCTGTCGAAGAACTCCAGACACGCGGTCACGAAGTTCAGGTCATTCGACCCCGCCAATCTGACGAGGCTGATCAGGAAGGCTTGGTGAAAGCATTCCCTCTGTTTTTTTATCCCCAGGTCAAATTAGGTTGGACCCATCCAGGCTATCTGACTGGCTGCTTGCAGACCTGGCGCAGTGAGGTGGTACACATTGCTACTGAAGGACCTTTGGGTTATGCGGCACTCATCGCTGCGCGCAAACTGGGTTTGCCCGTTGTGACCAGCTTCCACACCAATTTCGACCAATACTTTTCGTTTTATGGGATTCCTGCCCTACGCCACATAGCGCGTCTCTATTTACGTCATTTTCATAATGCGACCCGGCAAACGCTGGTACCCAGTCACGGTACCCTGCAAAGACTCCGACAACAGGGATTTCAGCGCCTGCAGCTGTGGGGACGCGGGGTAGATACGCAGCGCTTTAATCCGCAATGGCGTGATACCCAAATCCGTCAGGATCTGGGACTGGGTAATGAGGATTTGCTATTGCTTTATGTAGGACGCTTGGCGCGGGAAAAAAACCTGCCGCCCCTGATCGCAGCCTTTCGCAAACTGAGCAGGAACCATCCCCGGGCAATCCTCGTTCTGGTCGGCGATGGCCCGCTACGCAGTGAAATCGACCAGGACGCCAATGAACGGATTTATTGTGCGGGCATGCAAAGCGGCATGCATCTCGCCCGCTGGTACGCCAGCGCCGATTTGTTCTGCTTTCCATCCTGTAGTGAAACCTTCGGTAATGTGGTGCTTGAAGCACAAGCCAGCGCCTTGCCCATCATTGCCTATGACTGTCCGGGCGTCTGCGAACAAGTCATTCATGGCGAACATGGACTGCTGCTTCCGCGCAATAGCGACATGGAAACAGCTATGCAAACACTCTATGGCAATTCCGCTGAACGCCAGCGTTTGGGCAATGCCGGACGCCTGCGTGCGGAATCACAAAGCTGGACACGCAGCTTTGACATTCTCGAAGCCACCTATCAACAACAACTTTCAGCTCGCTGAATTTTCGGACAACCCATGCGTATTCTCATGATTTCTGATACTTATTTTCCACGCATCAGTGGTGTGGCCACTTCCATTCGCAGCTTTCGCCAAGGATTGGAATTGCTGGGACACGAGGTCGATTTACTGATTCCGGATTATGGCTACTGCACTTCTGAAGAGAGCGGAATTTACCGTATTCCGGCACGTAAAATCCCTTTTTTCCCCGAAGAACGATTCATGCAACCCCTCGCCTTATTGAAAATAAAATCCGGTCTCAAAGCTCGCCACTACGATATCCTGCATATCCAGACCCCTTTTGTCGCCCACTATCTGGGAAATCATCTGGCACGAAGTTTGAGATTGCCCGTCATCAGTTCCTACCATACCTATTTTGAAGCGTATCTCGGCCACTACTACGGAAAAATCCCCGGTCCGCTGCGTAAAGCTATGGCACGCATTCCATCGCGCCAGCAATGTGCAGCCATAAACGGTTTAATTGTTCCGTCCCAAGCTATGGCTGAAGTTCTCTGGAATTATGGTATCCGTACCCCCACAAGAGTGATTCCCACCGGCATTCGCATAAGCCATCAGACCCATAATACAGGTCATCGCCAGGATTTTAGAATGCGCTATAATATGGACCAAAACTGTCCTGTCCTGCTGTACGCAGGACGCATGGCCCCCGAAAAAAATATCGGACTGCTCCTGTCCATGTTAAAGAAGCTCAGGCAACAATTTCCCGATATTCTGCTGCTACTCGTTGGTGATGGGCCAGCCAGATCTCACCTGGAAAACGAGGTGCAATCAAGCCAGTTGGCACAAAACGTCCGCTTTTTGGGTTACCTTGATCATGTTGCTGAATTACCTCAGGCGTATGCGGCTGCAGACTTGCTGGTGTTCGCATCGGAAACGGAAACACAGGGTATGGTATTACTGGAAGCTCTGGCCGCAGGACTGCCCATTGTTGCCGTTCCGGCCATGGGTGCAGCAGATGTTCTCCGCAGCGGTTTAGGCACCCGATCAGCGCCTGCCGAAGCCAATACGTTCGCACGAACTTGCGCTGAACTTCTCGCCGATGAAAATTTACGTCAGCAATTATCCGATGAGGCCCGAAAGCTCGCCCAGGATTGGGCAGAAAGCGCCATGGTCGCAAAACTGGCAGAATTTTACCGAGAGACCATTAACGAAAACAGAACTAAGCAAAAATTATGATATCTGCACATTCAACATGCACATACATTGCTTCAGTATTTCAATTGAGCGCTACCTGATTGCACCTTGCGGCAACACCAATACATATACTCCATTTTATTCTTCATCATCCCGGTCAATAACATACGCACAGCCACCTGACTGCGCGTACCGGAAGAAAGCCTTTGACTGCGAGTCACCTGAACAAGCGTTTCACAAGTCCCACACTCACCCGATGTAAATTCCACTAACATGGTATCTCGCTTCTTAACTTTGATAGTTGGCATAATAAAACGTATCCCAGTAGGGCTAAAGTCGGCCATTTCACCATCAAAATGCTGACCATTTTTACAAGATATTTTAAGCGGTTCTGTTATGTTAATTCGCGAATATTTTCGCACTGATCGCTTATAAACAGCCAATGGCGCGGCAACTATCGCGATGTTATCATAATTGTATAAAAATTTCGCGAAAAAAGCATAGAAGTTGTTACCATATCCAATAATTACCATAATTCG
>NZ_JBYCKP010000076.1:0-3336 GCF_057473445.1 Acidithiobacillus sp. TH-A36
ATTGAGGCGGGCAAGGATCGGGCAACGTATGCCATGTTCGATTATAAAACCCCGCCCCAGCCGAAAGCGCCTACCGGAGCCGTACATGCCTTCAAGATGTCCTATAACAAACTCTATTGGGCAACTGCCCGTGGTTTACTCTGAGGAGGTGACGTATGGCTGCGGTCCTGGCAGAAACTTCTGAAGATGAGCTGCAACGCGCCCAGGAGGCCCTGGTCCATCTGGTGCAGAACGGGGATCTCGAACGCATTGTGCACCTGGCACGGCTGAGTGGTGCGGCAGCAGACTCCATGAGTGATGAAATGGTGGGTCGTCTGGCGGGTCTGGCCAGCGACGGTCTGGATCTGGTGGATCAGGTCACCCGCAGCCAGGTGGCGCGGGCCCTGCCGGCCATCAGTTCCCTGGTGGAAAACGGCGATCTGGAGCGCATCGTGCAACTGGCGCGGCTGAGTGGGGCCGCTGCCGATTCCATGAGTGATGAAATGGTGGGTCGTCTGGCGGGTCTGGCCAGCGATGGTATGGATTTACTGGATCGGGTGAACCGCAGTCAGGTGGTCCATGCCTTACCGGCCATCAGTTCTCTGGTGGAAAACGGCGATCTGGAGCGTATCGTCCATCTGGCCCGGATGGCGGGGGCCGCCGGTGATTCCATGAGTGATGAGATGGTCTCGCGTCTGGCCACGTTGGCGACCGATGCCATGTGCCTGCTCGACCGGGCAACGCGAACCGGGGTCATGGACCGTTTGCTCGCCGTCGCTGAAAAAATGGATCAGGATCATATCCTCACCGATTTCCTGCACTGCCTCAGTAGTGCCACTGAGGAGGCCGCCAGCGCTCCCGCGCCCAAGGGGGGAATCACCGGACTCTGGGACATGATGAAAAAACCGGAAACCCAGCAAACCATCCAGTTCCTCATGCTTGTCGGCAAACATTTCCGTTCCTGCCGACTCAGACACTGATCATGAGGTAACTTTTTACCGTTTTAAAGTGTTCTACTCGCCCCGCTTGCAGCCCCTGATGTTCAGGGGCTTTTTTTAATCAAGCGTAAGCGTTAGCTAGAAATAGGTGTATAGGCAAAGCAATATCCATGTGGGCTGATTTTGCCTGCAACCACTTTACAGGTACCATCTACGCTGGCAGAGGCTCCCGGTACAAAATGCGCGCAATTACTGCACATATCCTTGCCACTGGGATGATCCTGATAACTGACAGAACTTTTGCTTTGCAAACCACCTGCTGTACCAGCATTGGCCATGGATGAAAACACCAAAGGAGCCACTGCGGCTGCTGCAGCTATTTTACCCGTTGATTTCAACCAGTCACGACGATTCATAGATTTCATAGTATGTTCTCCAAAATGATGAATGAGGCGCCTATAAAGAGCCCACTCACTTATACGTAATCTGCGCTGTAATGGATGCACGCAACAGATAATTGATCCCCATTATGTATTCAGATTTGGATAATCAACTGCGTAACGTGTAAATATTATTGAATACCGGCTTCATCCCGATCAAATCTCCGGGAAATACCACCTTCCGTACCCCCACCAAGGGTATGGATAAAGTACTCAACTCCGCTGAGACCAGATTGATCTGTATTTGCAAAAAGGCCTTATAAACAAACTCGGAACAATATAATGCCCGATCATCCTGCAAGTCATAACTATCATCAAAAGGAATACGCAGCTTCACCTGCATATGACACCAGTGAAACAAATTTTCACACTGTGGTTCTACCAAGCCAATCGGTATATAGCCAACCTTTACAGCTCGTTCCGGCGCATAAAAATCGTCCAGGTTACCCATGTGCACCCCACCTCGGGTGCGTTCCGTAGACGGTATGCTTTCAAATAAAGCACCGCCTACCAAAACCCCGACATGGGTCCAGGGACCGCGATTTTTGAGGCGCACCAGGCGTGCCTCTACCCCCAGCCCTTCGCGCAACAGTATATACGCCGTCAGTCCACACTCACGAACCATTTCCCGTCCCTGCGTACCAGTTGCAACGTCGTATTCCGAGGGCTTCCTTTCTCAGGAATCAGGCTGATAATCACCGTGGCATGTTCAACACCATCTACCGTAGTTCGTTGGTTTTTGACTATTTTGGCCTCCTTCAAACCACCTTCAGCTTGCAGGCGCTGATAAGTAGCCATCACATATCCATTCACTTTCGCCTCTTCGAGCCGCAGTGCATAGGGTTGTGCAGGATTTTGCACTTCAGGTCCCCAATAAACCAGTTCGTCTACTTTCTGAATGTCCCCTTTCGCCATACCGTGCACAAAATGCATAGCCGTATTCTCTGGCCCCGAACCCGAAAAAAGACCACAGGCTGAGATTCCCACTGTTAATCCTGCCACTGTGATTGTTTTTAGTATACTTCGCACACAAATTCTCCTTCATTAAAAGTGATCCAAAGAAAAACAGGCAATACCCTAAGCAGCATCGCCTGTTGATCATGACGTCTGACTAGTGATTCATCAAGTCAGTTATTGCACAGTTTTACGTACCTTGATACTGGAATTGATTTCCACGCGCTGATTCAGGAAACGTCCCTGTGGCGTCGCATTGCTGGCGACTGGATCCAGATAGGAATGTCCCTTCGTCACAATCCGTGAAGCTGCTACACCATGCGCCTCCAGATAACCGGCAACGCTTCGCGCACGTTGCTCAGAGAGTTTTTGATTGTAAGAAAAACTGCCTGTCTTACTGCAGTAACCATTCACATCCAGAACAGCAGCTGAATGTTTATGGGCAAAATCAGCTACCTGGTCCAGCACGGCAATATCATGGCTGATCAGTTTGGAAGAATTGGTCTGGAAATTAATCCCGGTAATGGTAATAGGTTTACTCTCCAGAATTGTATGTTGCACCGGTGCAATAGGTGCCACTGTTGCGGGTTTTGCTGCCGGAGCCGCTGGTGCCGCCGGGGGAACCCCGGGAGAACAGGCAAAAGGATTGGTTCCGCAGCCGGCAGCGGCCAGAACCACTGCCACAGCCAGTGTTTGCTTGTATATTTTTTTCATATTACGTCTCCTTAGTAGCTGATTTTTTGGGCAGATGCATTCATCTGTCTACAATTTTAACCATCAAATCCAATGACAAAATAGGCCCCATCCAGGATGGAGCCTGAAGTTCCCGATTTTGCTAGCGGGAGGAGGAGACTGCATACAACGTTTTACTTCGTGACCCTGTTCAGCCCAATGGGCCGTTAGCGGTAACGATTTGCGGTTCCATGGAAGCCAGAATGGCAATCAGGTAATTCTGTGCCGCCATGGGAATCTTTCGGGTTTGCATCGCATCCATCATATCCTGAGCCAGATAATTGAAGGCTGCC
>NZ_JBYCKP010000077.1:0-1180 GCF_057473445.1 Acidithiobacillus sp. TH-A36
CGGCGCTGTTATTACCCAACATCGACGGCCACGCCGTAGACGTGCTCGACCGCATTATCCAGGCGGGCAGCCTATATCTCTCCCCTATCCAGGAAGCACTCGAGGATTCACCCGGCGCCCAGTTTTTCCGGACCATCCACGGAATGGATGCCCTGATAGACGCGACCAATGTACTGACCTATGCAGCACGGGAACACCCGAAACGGCGGGACCAGGATTCCATCGACGAACTGATTCAACAAGCCAAGGCCACGCAAAAACTGATTCACAAGCTGGACGATATACTGCCATCGGATGCGTTCATCCTTTCTTCGGATAGTTTCGGGCCGGACCTGATAGCGGAATATGTCACTAACACCGCCATGCTTGTTGTCAGTCGTTTTGCAGTGAGTCTTCTGGACTATTATGATGTGCAATTTATCCAGACCAAGAAAGATAAACGCAAAACCATGATGATGGACTTTCGGGATGCGTACCGGGAGACGATTCAGGATGGCCGCGCACGTATGGACGCCCACCACCGCCTGATGAAAACACTGAAAACAGCACAACGCGCATTGAATAAGGTGATGAAAGAAAGATGACCGTTACAAAAGCAGAAATAGCCCATGCATTGACCGATGCAATGGGCTTCACGCACAGAGAAAGCCTGGATCTGGTGAACAGCCTGTTTGATACGATACGGGAAACGCTGGCGTCCGGTGAAGACGTTAAGCTGTCCGGCTTCGGGAATTTCACCCTGCGGGACAAGGTGGCCAGACCCGGCCGGAATCCCAAGACGGGTGTGCCCTGCGAGATTCATGCTCGGCGGGTGGTGACCTTCAAGCCCAGCCTGATTTTGCGAAAAAAAATAGACAACTTTTTGTAACGCAAATGCTTCGCTAGCCCGTCCAGCCAGCGACTTACCGCCAGAATCAACCATGCCATCGCGGGATCAATTTGATCCCGCGCCTTGTAGCACCTGCCATCCAATCTGATTTTTCGAAGCAACCATCATCAGCAGCCAACATAAGTCCACCACATAAAAGCACACCTGTAGTCTTCAACCATGAAGAATAAAAGCCTTTTTGGCCGTTTTATGCGCACAAGATTACGGTCGGGCCACTGATACCATTCGTTTTAGGGCGGCGTCCATTGTAGCGCCGAGCCGGAAACATTCTGGCGGTCCATAGGGCAACCG
>NZ_JBYCKP010000078.1:0-7482 GCF_057473445.1 Acidithiobacillus sp. TH-A36
GCCATACATTCTCCTTCTGGTTGGTAGTTCAATTATCTGCAAAAATATACCAGAAAGGGCATTCGGGATACGCCGCCCAAAAATTATCCACGCCTGAATTTCAGCAAAGGAGTAATGAGTGGCATCAGCCAATGACAGGGACCTGCAGAGGATTATGCAGTTACGCGCGCAACTGAGTGAAGCGAATGCCGCCTACTACCAGAAAGATGCGCCGACGCTCAGTGATCCGGAATATGATGCGCTCCTGCGGGAACTTCAGGCACTCGAAAATCGCTATCCACAGTGGCGTAGTGCTGACTCGCCGACGCAAAGGGTAGGTGCGGTACCCCTCAGCAATTTTGCCGAAATACATTATCGTGTGCCCATGACATCTCTGGACAATGTGTTTGACGATGCGGGTTTTGCAGACTGGTTGGCGAGAGTCCACAAGGGTCTGGGACGCGAGCAGGTCAGTTTGAGCGCCGAACCCAAATTTGATGGTCTTTCGGTCAACATCCGCTATGAAAACGGACAATTACTGCAGGCTGGCACCCGGGGAGATGGTCACACAGGCGAAGATGTAACAAGTAATGTGCGTAGTATTCGCAATGTGCCTTTGCAACTTCAGGGAACAGGTTGGCCGGATATTCTTGAAGTGCGCGGCGAGGTAGTCATTCCCGTGGCGGCTTTTGAGCGTTTGAATGCAGAACGTTTACGGAATGATGAAAACCCGTTTGCCAATCCCCGCAATGCAGCGGCAGGGAGCTTGCGGCAACTGGATTCACAAATCACAGCGCAAAGGCCTCTTGCTTTTTTCCCCTGGGGCTGGGGGGAGCTGAGTGCGCCCTTTGCAGAAACTCATCTTGAAGTGTTACATCAACTTGCTGGCTGGGGATTTGAAGTAACTTCTTACTTGAATAAAATGGATCATCTTAATGATTGTAAGATGTATTATTCACAAATGCAGAATTTACGTGAACACATGCCCTTTGAAATAGATGGCCTGGTGTTCAAGGTGAATAATCTGGATGAACGGCAGCGCCTGGGCTTCACAGCGCGCGCGCCGCGCTGGGCTATTGCCTATAAATTCCCGGCGCATGAGGAAAAAACCGTGGTTGAGGACATTCTGGCTTCGGTGGGACGCACCGGTGTGATTACCCCAGTTGCCCAATTGCGGCCCGTGCAGGTGGGTGGCGTGACCGTCAGTCGCGCCAGCTTGCATAATCAGGATGAAGTAGATCGTAAGGATATCCGGGTAGGCGATACGGTGTTGGTGCGACGGGCGGGTGATGTAATTCCTGAAGTGGTCATGGTCATCCTTGAAGCCAGACCGGAGCATACGCAGCCCTGGCAGATGCCTGATCATTGTCCAATCTGCGGATCGGAAGTGATGCGCCTCAGTAACGAAGCCGCGCATCGTTGCATGGGAGGTATTTATTGCCCGGCGCAAAGAATGGGTGCTATCAGTCATTTCGCTTCACGCAAAGCCATGGATATTCGTGGTCTGGGTGAAAAACTGATTACCCAACTGGTAGAGCGTGAACTGGTCAAAACGGTGGCCGACATTTATTCCCTCAATGAAGACGTATTGTGTGGTCTGGAGCGTATGGCCCGTAAATCCGCACAAAATCTGCTCGCCGAAATTGCTGCCTCCCGGCAAACCCAACTTTGGCGCTTTTTGTATGCCCTGGGTATTCGTCAGGTCGGTGAAACGACAGCCAAATCACTGGCTGAGCACTTTGGCGATATTGATCCGCTGATGGCGGCAGATGAGGCACAACTGCAGAATATTCCGGATGTAGGGCCTATTGTCGCCGAGTCCGTCCAGCATTTTTTTGCGCAATCCCATAATCAGGAAGTGATTACGGCCTTGCGCACTGCAGGCCTGCACTGGGAGAAGGTCGCGCCCAAAAGCTCTGGACATTTGGCTGGGCGCATATTTGTTCTGACAGGAACTCTCCCGCACATGAGTCGGGAGGAAGCCAAGGCAGCTATTGAGTCGACGGGAGCGAAGGTCAGTAGTTCGGTTTCTGCGAAAACCGATTATGTGGTGTTGGGTGCGGATGCGGGCAGTAAGGCAGAAAAAGCTGCCAAGTTAGGCATTGCGACACTGGATGAAGCGCAGTTGCTGGCTTTGCTGGAGGATGATCCCTGACTGTACATGTGATTTGAAACTTAGCGGCGCGGCAGCGGTCACAAGGGCTATTGCCACAAGGAGAGAAAAAATGCCACGTTTCCGTGTCCGCCTGCCCATTATGCATATGCTATGGATGCTATTGCCTGCTTCCTTGCTTTTGACAGGATGCGCGCAGGAAGTCTCACCCCATCCGGTCGCCCACATACCTGTGCCTTCCCATGTTATAACCCAGCCACCTACCCAGCGTTATGCGGCTCCAGGCGTACAGAGTGAGGATATTAATGGTCCCCTCGGGGGGCGGAACAAGTATTTGTCTGACGCTGAACTGGCCGCCTTACCCACGCATCTGCGCGTTCATTTTGCTACGAACAGTAGTCAGGTCAATGTCCACGGTCGTCGTATTGCCCTGGATAATGCCCGGTTTTTATTAAAATTCCCCCATGTAAACGTACGCCTGGAAGGTAACTGCGACCAACGTGGCACCCAGGAATACAATCTGGCCCTGGGAAATCGCCGGGCAGAATCCGTGGCGCGCCTGCTGGAGGCTGATGGGGTATCTGCCAGCAGAATTCAGATGGTTTCCTTTGGTAAGGACAATCTGCTGTGTTACGCCAATGATCCCAAGTGCTGGAAGCGCAACCGGCGCGTGGATTTTGTCTATCATGCCATGTTATCAGACTCCAACTAGTGGTACTGGCAGACGCGTGAGCGCTTGGCGACCAGTTTTTCTGGAGATCGGCATGATGGCCTTCCTGACCGGTTGTGCAGCCTTACCGCCAGTTTCCAGCCATGCGGCTACAGCAGAGTGTAACAGGGACAGAGCTGAGGTTGGAGTTATTGATATAGGCTGGCATACCGGATTGATCATTCCTGCTGATGAAATGCAGGGTGACTTAAAGTTTGTACCGCAGTATTTTCGGGTCAAGCCTCATGACTGGATTTTTGGATGGGGTAACCGGCGCTACTATATGGCCGAAAACCCCAGTGTCTGGGAGGGAATCAGCGCCCTGTTGCCTTCGCATAGCGTGATGCTGATCAGAGCCGTGGAAAATCTGAGTGCAGCAAGCGATCTGCCGGGTGTTAAAGTCCGGTGGTTACCGGTCACTCCGGAAAATCTGCACAGACTGGATAATTATATAGCTGCCTTTCTGACTGTAAACCATACAGACGGGTTGACAGTTGTTGGGGCCGGGCCTTATCCTCGCAGCAAATTTTTTGCCTCGCCGGGTACGTATGATGCTTTTCATACCTGCAATACCTGGACCGTAACCGCTCTGAAAACGGCGGGTTATCCGGTGCATCCGGCGGGGGTAATTTTCGCGGGGCAGGTGCTCAGCCAGCTGAAAACATTGCCGGTCTGTAAATAGCGCTGTTCCGCCCAAATACGTCCGTCGGGGTATATGAAATCAGCAAATACATCTGTTTCGTCCATTGCCGCGCTGAATGACGCCACTCTCGGGCTTTTTCACTTAAAAACCATGTTAACTGCCGGACTGGGATTTTTTTCGGCAGCCTACGATTTATTTATCATTGGATACGCCTTGGCACTGATTCGTCAGGAATGGCATCCTGATGCCCTGATGATGGGGCTGATTGGCTCCATTTCTTTGCTTGCCGTACTATTTGGGGCGTATCTGTTTGGTAGAATTGCAGATATTTATGGGCGCCGCAAAATATACGGTATCGAAGCCCTGTTGATGGTGCTCGGCGCACTCGGATCTGCCTGCGCCAATGATATTACCACATTGATTATCTTTCGTTTTATTCTGGGGCTGGGGGTAGGTGGAGATTATCCTTTGTCTTCAGTGATCATGAGCGAATATGCCAATCGGGATAATCGCGGATTGCTGGTGGGTCTGACTTTTTCCTTTCAGGCTTTGGGGGTTTTGATTGGCCCTGGTATTGCCCTGGCATTGTTGGCCGCACAAATTGACCATGACCTGGCCTGGCGCATCATGCTGGGACTGGGGGCGTTTCCTGCGCTTGGTGCATACTGGATGCGACGCAGCATGCCGGAATCACCGCGTTGGCTGAATCGGGCCACAAAAGCCCCCAACCACGCGGATTCATCGGTTACCTCTGCAAAGCCACTGAGACATTACTGGCGATATTTGTTGGGTACGGCTGGGGCCTGGTTTGCTTTTGATTATGCCTATTATGGGAATACTATTTCGACGCCCATGATTATGCATGCGCTGGCCCCACATGGTGGGCTGATGGCCAATATTGCCTGGAGCTGGATTGTTTTTGCAATTGCTGCAGTGCCAGGATATTTTCTTGCGGCATTTACTCTGGACCGTATTGGTCATCGCCGTCTGCAATTGATCGGTTTTTTTTGCATGGGTATGGCTTTTCTCGCCATTGGCGTGATTCCTGATAT
Source organism: Acidithiobacillus sp. TH-A36 (assembly GCF_057473445.1). NCBI lineage: Bacteria > Pseudomonadati > Pseudomonadota > Acidithiobacillia > Acidithiobacillales > Acidithiobacillaceae > Acidithiobacillus > Acidithiobacillus sp. TH-A36. The sequence continues at coordinate 4,497 of NZ_JBYCKP010000078.1, forward strand.
AGCCGGGGCATTTGCTCTGTTTATTGCCTTGTATGCCATCAGTTATTTTTTCGCAGAATTTGGCCCGAATACCACTACATTTGTCCTGGCTTCAGAAATTTATCCTGCTCATTTACGGACTACAGCCGCTGGTGTTTCCGCAGGGACAGCCAAGGTAGGCGCATTTATCGGGGTGTTTTTATTTCCCATTCTGCTCCAGGCGATGGGCATAGAAAACACCCTTCTGCTCACTTTTTTATTCAGTATGACGGGATTGGCCCTGACTTTTTTATTGCCTGAGCCCGCCCGCCAGAATCTGGAAAAGGTAGCAGGCGAGGAAAATCTGGTTGAGCGGACGTTTTCCGCTTCGGACGGACCAAATCCTGAGATTAACCCGGAGGGGTCTGGTGCTGAAGGGAAACAGCAGATTGCAGGCTGATGCGTAACAAGGTCAGATTTTCGTGATTATACAATTCATAACTGACATAAATGCGTTGGATATGGAGATTATCCGGCAGGCTTCTGCGCATGTCAGGAACATCCCGACTGGGTAAGACCAGATAAAGGGGACTGGGGTTATGGCGCAGAATGTTTTGTAATTCCGCCATATGCTTGGGCTGGTGCAAAATCATGTTGCCACGCCCGGCATAAAACAGAAAATTGGGCTGGAACCAATGCCAGGCGGCAATACTGTAGGGGTTGTCGCCTTGATACTGACGGATTTTTTCGCCCATGAAGTAAGAAGGCTTCAAAATATTCAATGCCGGCTCGGTGTAGGTCATCAGCGCGAAAGTCAAGGCGGCGGCCCCGGCGGTCAGAGTGATCAACCAGCGTCCAACTTGGTCTTTCCATACCCAAAGCGCGGCAAGGACCGCAGACAGGGCATAGGGTAAGCCCAGGTAATAAAGCGAGCCCAGAGGAGGAATTTTTGCCGGCACGATTATAGCGCCGGCATAGACCAGTGCCGCCCCGACGCTGAAAAGCACGGACAAGGACATATATAATCCCCGGCGGTGAAAGGGCATTTCCCCGGACAGGGCCTGGTAAAGGCGTCTTCCGAGAAAAATAAACAGGGGTGGATAGGCTTCCCAGACATAATTGGGCAGTTTGGTGGCGGAAATACTGAAAAAAATGACCCACACCAATAGCCAGCTGAGCAAAAAGGTATCCACAGGATATTGCTGGATCAGTTGCTTGCGTTTGTGCCACAGAGGCCGCAGTGCCTGAGGGAGAAATACTGACCATGGGAGCAGGGCGGGGGGAATGGTCAGCAGGTAGTAAAAAAACGGCCCCTGATGCCCCTGCATTTCAGCATTGTAACGGCTGATATTGGCCCGCAAAAGAAAACCCATATCCCATCTCCAGTGGCTTTCTACCCCCACGGCAACGTACCAGGGCAGGCCGATCAGTAAAAATAAAGGTAAGCCCCACTGCAGACGCCCTTCTTTCCATAAATAGGGGAGATTACCGCGCAACAATAAAAAAACCACAATAATCAGCCCCGGAATCAGGAAGCCTATCGGTCCTTCATCCACAGTGGCCAGGGCCATGGCGGCATAACTGAGTAAAATATTGAAGCTGCGTGTCTCCGGGAATTGATAGGCGTGCAAATAGCTGATCAGACTCATGCTGACAAATAAAATCAACAAGGGGTCCGGTACCGCTGCCCGGAAAATGATCTGGCTATGCAAGATAGTGGCGGCCACCAGGCCCGTCAGCAAAGCGGGGCCGCTGCCTATCAGGCGCCGTGTGGAGACAGTCAGGTACAGGACAAACAGCGCCCCCACCAACACCGAACCCATACGCAAACCCCAGCTGTTCATTCCGAACACTTCCACACCACCCCACATGAGCCAGTAATTCAGAGCGGGTTTGGCAACGCGCAGGGTCCCGTTGAACAGGGGAACCACAAAATTATGCTGAGCAAACATTTCCTTGAGCGCCTGAGCATTATTGGGCTCATCAATATCCCAGAGGCTGCCGCTGCCACTGTGGTAGGCAAAGAGGATAAAAGCACCCAGAAACAACAGGCCGCATAAAAAATAAAAACGGGACAGACTAAGGGTTTTGTTGAAGGCCATATCAGCGGGCGGTCTCCATGGTAGGGGTCAGCAGTGCGGCGCTTATCATATCAAAAATATGGTCCTGATCCTCCATGGCTTACAGCAAAGCGGGTTGCCGGGAACTTTTGTATTGTCTACATATCATATTAGGCTTATACACCGACCAACTGCTCCAATGCTTCAGGTAGAACTATTTGTTGTTATTGAACCGTATTGTCAATGGATAGACCCGTAAAATTCCTGCCCGCAGGACGGGCGCGTCTGGTCATCATCGTCCTCTTGCTGACTTTTGCAGTTATGTTGCTTCGCGATATCTATCTGCAGATTCTGGACCAGTCCACTCTGCGCCAGCAGGGCCAAATGCGTTATTTACGCGCTATTTCCCTGCCAGCCAGTCGGGGAATCATCACGGCCCGTAATGGTGAACCTCTGGCGGTGAATGTTCATGCGGTCACCATCTGGGCGGACCCTGCCATTCTGGATAAACACCACGACCAATGGGCAGCACTCAGTCATGCCCTGCATCTCTCCGAAGCCAGTTTTGCCCGTCGAGTGGCCAGTGGGGGAGCAGATTATGCCTACATTGAACGTCAGATTGCTCCGGAGTTCGGAACTGCTCTACAAAAACTGCAGGTGCCGGGCATTTATGTGCAGGATACCAGCCGCAGTTATTATCCTATGGGCGCGGTGACAACACCCCTGCTGGGGTTGGTGGATCAGGCTCATCAGGGTTCTGCAGGTTTGGAGCGTGGTTACAACACCTGGCTCAGGGCGCATCCCGGAAAGGAACTGGCACTGGTGGATGGACATGGCCAGATAGTGCACGTGGCCAAAGTGCAAAAACTCTCGCATTTTGGTCATCCCCTGCAGCTCACCATTAATCCCCAGATTCAATATTGGGCCTATATTACCCTGACCCGCTCACTGCATCATTTTCACGCCAA
>NZ_JBYCKP010000079.1:0-6750 GCF_057473445.1 Acidithiobacillus sp. TH-A36
CTAAACGTACGAAATTTCGTAAACAACACAAGGGACGCAATCGCGGCATAGCGACGCGTGGGAGTAAGGTAAGCTTTGGTGAATTTGGTCTTAAAGCTATTGGCCGGGGAAGAATTACTGCGCGTCAGTTAGAAGCTGCACGGCGTGCCATTAGTCGTCATGTAAAACGTGGCGGTCGGATCTGGATCCGTATTTTTCCTGACAAGCCCATCAGTAAAAAGCCGGCAGAAGTGCGGATGGGTAAAGGCAAAGGTAACCCTGAATATTGGGTGGCGCTGATCCAGCCTGGTAAAGTCCTATATGAAATGGAAGGTGTCAGTGAGGAAGTGGCTCGTGAAGCTTTTGCTTTAGGTGCGGCTAAACTTCCAGTGCAGACCGTATTTGTAAGTCGGCGGGTGATGGGATGAAAGCGCAAGAAATACAAAAACTGGATCTGGCTGGCTGCCAGACTGAACTCATGCAATTGCTGGAAGAGCAGTTCAAATTACGCATGCAGCATGCTACTGGTCAACTCGCCAAGACCACCCGTTTGCGTACAGTGCGCAGAGATATTGCCCGTGTCCGTACAGCGATTAGTGCCAAGAAGGGAGTGCAGTGATGAGCGAAGTAAAAAATCCCCGTAGTCTCGTTGGCACTGTTGTTAGCGACCGTATGGATAAAACTATCGTGGTTCTGGTCGAAAGACGCATCCAGCATCCGCTCTACAAAAAATATATTCGTCGTTCCAAAAAGTTTCATGCGCACGACGCTGACAATGCCTGCCACATTGGTGACACGGTTAAAATTGAAGAATGTCGGCCTTTGTCTAAAACCAAAAGCTGGCGTCTGGTGAATGTGCTCAGCCAGAGTGTTGTCGAAGGAGATAACGCATGATTCAGATGCAGACTAGATTAAGCGTGGCGGACAACAGTGGTGCGCGGGAAGTGATGTGCATCAAGGTACTCGGCGGCTCACACAGGCGTTATGCGGACATTGGCGATGTCATCAAGGTCAGCATCAAGGATGCGGTGCCTCGTGGTAAGGTCAAAAAGGGAGATGTTTACAATGCCCTGGTCGTCCGTACTCGCAAAGGCGTTCGTCGTGAGGATGGGTCCTTGATCCGCTTTGATACCAATGCGGCGGTGCTGCTTAACAATCAGTTGCAGCCTATTGGTACGCGTATATTTGGACCGGTAACCCGTGAATTGCGCGGGGCTAATTTCATGAAAATAATTTCGTTAGCGCCAGAAGTGCTGTAGGGGATGACCATGTTGAAGTTGCGTAAGGATGATGAAGTCGTGATTCTGGCCGGTAAGGACAAAGGCAAGCGCGGTAAGGTGCTGAAAGTTCTTAGTAGCGAATCACGGGTGCTGGTGGAGAAGGTGAACATGATCAAGCGTCACGTTCGTCCCGATCGTATGGGCAAGCCTGGCGGCATTGTCGAAAAAGAGGCGCCTCTTCATATTTCCAATGTGGCTATTTTCAACGCCACTGCGGGAACTGCAGACAGAGTTGGTTATAAGACGCTGGAAGGCGAACGTAAGGTTCGGGTTTTCAAGAGCAGCGGCGAAGTTATCAGCGGCCGTTAAGGGTAAAATATAAAATGGAAGCACGTTTACATACTTTGTACAAAAGCGCCATCGCCCCAAAGCTGATGCAGGATTTCGGTTATCAAAGCGTGATGGAAGTACCCAAGATTCTCAAAATCACCTTGAATATGGGTGTGGGTGAAGCGGTAGGTGACAAGAAGATTCTTGAAGCTGCCGTTGGTGACATGACTAAAATTGCGGGTCAGAAGCCCGTGGTAACCCGTGCCCGTAAATCGGTTGCTGCTTTTAAAATTCGCGATGGTTATCCAATTGGTTGCATGGTGACTTTACGCGGTCTGGTCATGTATGAGTTCCTCGATCGCCTGGTAACGGTAGCTATTCCCCGTATTCGCGATTTCCGTGGGCTGTCACCAAAATCTTTTGATGGTCGTGGTAACTACACCTTGGGTGTGAAAGAACAAATCATATTCCCTGAAATTGAATATGATAAAATTGATCGTTTGCGCGGGTTGGACGTGGTGTTCACTACCACCGCCAAGAATGATGAAGAGGGCCTTGGGCTGTTAAAAGCCTTCAAGATGCCCTTCCGGCCTTGAAGGGAGTTTGACGCGTGGCAAAAAAATCATTGATTGCAAAGTCCGAAAGGACCCCAAAGTTTAAGGTGCGTGCGTACCACCGTTGCAAATTGTGCGGACGTTCACGTGGTTACTATCGGAAATTTGGTCTGTGTCGTTTGTGCCTGCGTAAGCATGCCTCGGCGGGTTCAATTCCCGGTATTGTCAAAGCGAGCTGGTGAGGAAACACGATGAGCGTAACGGATCCTATTGCTGATATGCTTACGCGCATTAGAAATGCGCAACAAGTAAATAAAGCGAAAGTCTTAATGCCTGCTTCGAAACTGAAACGCGCCATTGCTCGTGTTCTGGTTGAAGAAGGTTATATTACCGATTTCCGGGAAGAAACTCAGGATGGTCATCCGGTTCTGAACCTGACTCTTAAGTATTATGCTGGAGCTGGGGTTATTGCCGAAATCCGTCGTGTAAGTCGACCGGGTGTGCGTATTTATCGGGGTGCTGATGATCTTCCCAAGGTTCGGGATGGTTTTGGCATTGCCATCATTTCCACTTCGCAGGGTATCATGACTGATCGTGCGGCACGTACTGCCGGGATTGGTGGTGAAGTACTCTGCGTCGTCTCTTAAGGGAGATTCAGTATGTCTCGAGTAGGGAAACAGCCTGTTACTCTTCCTAAAGGTGTGGAAGTTCATGTGGCTGATAAGTATTTGCACGTGAAAGGCCCCAAAGGTCAGATGTCCACGCCATTTCACTCCAGTGTGACGCTGCAAGTGGACGATGGAGTAGCTACCTTGGCCTGGGCTGAAGGGCAAAATGCTTTTGCCGGCACAATGCGCGCCTTGTTAAATAATATGGTGCATGGTGTCTCGGTAGGTTTTGAGCAGAAACTCGAAATTATCGGTGTGGGTTATCGTGCGCAAGCGAAAGGCAAAACCCTGAGCTTGAGTCTGGGATTTTCACATCCTGTAGATTATCCGGTGCCTGACGACATTACGATTGAAACGCCGACCCAGACAGAAATCGTGATCAAGGGTATTGATAAGCAGAAAATCGGGCAAATTGCCGCAGACATTCGTGCATATCGTCCTCCTGAGCCGTACAAGGGTAAAGGTGTACGTTATGCAGGTGAAAATGTCCGTCGTAAAGAAGCCAAAAAGAAATAATGGTTGAGGCAGGTAATCATGAATAAAAATACATCCAGACTCCGTCGTGCACGTAAAACTCGTGCCCGGATTGCATCTCAAGCCAAACCAAGGCTTTGCGTCTTCCGTTCCGGAAAGCACATCTATGCACAGGTCATTGATGATTCCAAGGGCATTGTTATTGTTCAGGCCTCCAGTGTGGAAGGTGAGTTGCGGGCGACCATGCCGCGTGGTGCGGATGTGGCTGCCGCAGTGACCATCGGTCAGCGGGTTGCCGCCAAAGCATTGGCTGCTGGTGTGAAGGAAGTTGCCTTTGACCGAAGCGGTTATCGTTATCATGGTCGGGTGCGAGCCCTGGCCGACGCCGCCCGCGAGGGCGGGTTGTCGTTCTGACGGAGATCTGAAAAATGGCAAGGGAAAATCGTGATGCTCAGCCCAGCGATGGTATGCAGGAAAAGCTGATTCATATCAATCGTGTATCTAAGGTGGTCAAGGGCGGTCGGCAATTTGGTTTTGCGGCACTGATGGTCGTTGGAGATGGTGATGGCAAGGTCGGCTTTGGTCGAGGTAAAGCTAAGGAGGTTCCTGCGGGAATCCAGAAAGCCACTGATCAGGCTCGTCGTTGGATGACGCAAATCCCACTGATGCGTGGTGGCACAATTCCTTACCCGGTAGAAGGTCGCCATGGTGCTGCTCGCGTCATGTTGCGTCCTGCTCCCGAAGGTAGTGGCGTTATTGCTGGTGGTGCCATGCGCGCTGTCTGTGAAGCAGTAGGGTTGCGCAATGTGGTGGCTAAGTCGCTGGGTTCAAATAATCCTATCAATGTGGTGCGTGCAACTTTTGATGCGTTCAACAAGCTTTCCAGCCCCCAGGCCATCGCCATGAAGCGTGGCAAAAGCCTGAAGGAAATTCGTGGTGAGGGAGGTCATGATGAATAAACAGTTACGTATCACTCTGGTCAAAAGTTTAATTGGGGTGACCGAGAAACATCGCCGTGTTGTGGTCGGCCTTGGTTTGCGTCGCACCAACCATACTGTTGAACGTCCTGATACGCCAGAAATCCGTGGCATGGTCAATAAAGTACCTTACTTATTGCGCTGGGAAGAGTTGTCATGAAATTAAATACGATAGCGCCTGCAGAGGGTGCCAAGAAAGATCGTCGTCGTGTCGGACGCGGGATTGGAAGTGGACTCGGTAAAACCGCAGGTCGTGGTCACAAGGGCCAGCATGCCCGGTCAGGTGGTTACCACAAGGTTGGTTTTGAGGGCGGTCAGATGCCCTTGCAACGCCGTATTCCTAAAAGAGGATTCCGGAATACTTTTGGTGCCCGTACTTGCGAGGTGACCTTGTCCCAGCTGGAAAATGCGGCGATAGATGGGGTGGTGGACATGGAAGGGCTACTGTTGCGGCGCGTTGTTCGCGGCAGCCCGGATGTCGTTAAGGTGATTATGACGGGTGAATTGAGCCAAGCTCTTACCGTGCGTGGATTGCGAGTCAGTGCGGGAGCCAAGTCTGCGATTGAAAGTGCTGGCGGAAAGGTCGAAGAATAATGGCCGGGTTGCGTAACATTGCGGGTGCCGCGCAAGGCGCTGGTAAGATCAATGAATTACGTAACCGCATTTTGTTTTTGTTGGGTGCCTTGCTGGTTTTTCGTATTGGCGCGCATATTCCGGTGCCGGGTATTGACCCGGCCGCTATGGCTTCATTTTTCAATGAGCAGCGCGGAACAATTCTCGGCATGTTCAACATGTTCTCCGGCGGTGCTCTGTCGCGCTTGACGGTTTTTGCATTGGGGATCATGCCTTATATCAGTGCTTCCATTATTTTCCAACTGGCGGGTTCAGTTTTCCCCAAGCTGGAAGAACTAAAAAAAGAAGGCGAGTCAGGTCGAAGAAAGATCACTGAATACACGCGTTATGCCACGGTCGGTCTCGCTCTTATGCAAGGACTGGGTATTGCTGTTGCTATTGAAAAAATGCACGCTGGTCATGTTCCGGTGGTAATAGACCCTGGTCCCTTGTTTTTGTTTACTACGACAATTTCCCTGGCCTGTGGTACCGTTTTCCTCATGTGGATTGGTGAGCAAATCACCGAACGCGGCATTGGCAATGGCATATCGCTGATCATTTTCGCGGGGATTGTCGCGGGACTGCCTGATGCTATCGGGACCACCTTTGAATTGATGCAAACCGGGCAGTTCCAACCGCTATTTGTGGTGGCATTATTTGTTCTGGCCCTTCTGGTTACCGCGTTTGTAGTGTTTATGGAAAGCGCACAGAGACGTGTTCCTATTCAATACGCCAAGCGTCAGGTTGGTCGTAAAATTTATGGTGGACAAAGCACGCACATGCCCCTCAAGGTAAATATGAGTGGTGTTATTCCACCGATTTTTGCGACCAGCATTTTATTGTTGCCAGCTACGCTTTCGGGGTGGTTTGCCAATGTTCCTGGTATGGAATGGTTGGCGCGCTTCGGTCAGGCATTGAGTCCGGGCTCTGCGCTTTATGTCGTGGTATTTACTACGGCGATTGTATTTTTTGCCTTCTTCTATACGGCAATGGTCTTCAATCCGAGAGATACGGCTGACAACCTCAAAAAATCTGGTGCGTTTGTTCCAGGGATCAGACCAGGTGAACATACTGCCCGTTACATGGACAGGATTTTAACCCGTCTAACCCTTTGGGGAGCCATTTACCTGACACTGGTTTGCTTGTTGCCGGAATTTCTCATTGTCCAGTATAACGTGCCTTTCTATTTAGGTGGCACCAGTTTGCTGATTGTGGTTGTGGTGATGATGGATCTCATGGGTCAGATTCAAAGTCATCTGCTCACCCATCAATATGAAGGGTTGATTCGTAAGAATCCCCTGAGTGGACGATGAGTTTGGTCAGGCACCTCATATTTTTGGGTGCTCCCGGAGCCGGAAAGGGTACACAGGCTCAGCGTCTGGCTCAATATTTAGGCTTGCCTCATGTCTCTACTGGTGATATGCTCCGCGCCTCTGTTCAGTCTGGTAGTGATATTGGGCGTCGTGCTGCTACAGTGATGGATTCTGGAGCACTGGTGAGCGACGACATTATCATTGGTATTGTTGCAGAGCGATTGACGTTGGAAGATGCAGTAGCCGGGGTGATATTCGACGGTTTTCCGCGAACTGTACATCAAGCGAATTCGCTAGACCAACTATTGCAGGGTGCCGGTGAAGACATTTCTGCTGTACTGCATATTGCGCTGGATGATGAGGAAATAGTTGAGCGGCTTTCAGGACGGCGTGTCTGTTCTGGTTGTGGTGCCATTTATCATGAACGTTATCATCCTTCATTGGTCAGTGCGGTATGTGATCAATGTGGGGGCAGTCTGGTCCAGCGTGAAGATGACCAGCCGGATGTGATCAGAAAGCGCCTGGCAGTTTATCAGGCGGAAACAGCTCCTTTGATCGCTTATTATCACGATCGGCCAGCCTACCGTCAGATTGATGGTCATGGTGAGGCGGATGAAGTGTTT
>NZ_JBYCKP010000080.1:0-11303 GCF_057473445.1 Acidithiobacillus sp. TH-A36
TCAATACCGGCTTCGGCTTTGAAAGAATCCGCCAGATAATTGATGATGCGATTGTCGAAGTCACCACCACCCAGGAAAGTATCCCCGTTGGTGGACAGCACTTCAAACTGGTGCTCACCGTCCATTTCGGCAATTTCGATGATGGATACGTCAAAGGTCCCACCACCAAGATCATAAACCGCGATTTTGCTGTCGCCGGGCTTTTTGTCTTCACCAAAAGCCAGGGCCGCTGCGGTAGGCTCGTTGATGATGCGTTTCACTTCCAGACCGGCAATACGTCCCGCATCCTTGGTAGCCTGACGTTGGGCATCGTTGAAGTAGGCAGGGACGGTAATGACTGCCTCACTGACCGTTTCACCGAGATAATCTTCCGCCGTCTTTTTCATTTTCTGCAAAATGAAAGCCGAAATCTGTTGCGCGGAATATTTTTTATCGCGCACTTCTACCCAGGCATCGCCGTTCTCGGCCTTGACCACCTTATAGGGAACGTGCTTCAGATCTTTCTGGACTTCGGCATCGTCGTATTTACGACCAATCAGACGCTTCACTTCATAAATGGTGTTTTCGGGATTGGTGACTGCCTGACGTTTCGCCGCTTCGCCAACCAACACCTCGCCCTCTTCCGTAAGCGCGACAATGGAAGGCGTCGTCCGCTTGCCCTCACTGTTTTCAATGACCTTGACCTTGTCGCCTTCCATGACGGCGACACAAGAATTGGTGGTGCCCAAATCGATGCCAATTACCTTAGCCATTATATGTTCTCCTGAATTAAAAAATTTGTGTTTATATCAACAATGATTACGCGGTTTTGGGTGCTTTGGACACCGAAACCATGGCGGGACGCAGCAGACGGTCATGCATGAGATAACCTTTCTGGTGTACCGCAAGAATCCGGTTTGCATCCCCTTCTGACTCCACCATGGCAATCGCCTGATGCAGATGCGGATCAAAACGCCCTTCGCCCATTTCTATGGGGGCGATACCTGCTTTTCCCAAGGCCTGGGCAAACAGAGTCAGCGTATTTTCAATACCCTGGCGAAACTGCGTGAGCGCTTCATCGCCTTCCAGGGGCGTCGCCAGGGCCAGTTCGAGACTGTCGATAACCGGCAGCAATTCCCGGGCAAAGCGGTCTACGGCATAATTACGGGCATCTTCAATCTGCTTTTCCGAGCGCTTGCGCTGGTTTTCGGCATCGGCCAAGGCCCGCAGATAATCATTGCGATAGGCTTCCGCCTTCTCCTCCCAATTGACTTCACGGGCCTCGGATGCTGCTGTTGTCTCCGCTTCTTCTGAAGACGACACGGGCTTTTCTTCTTCACTCATGCGCAATTCACTCCTGATCGTTTGGATGTCCTCCATATGGGGAGGACCCGGCGCCATTTCAAGCCAAGCCACTCAAGATTGTGACAAAGCCCGCCCCAGTAAATGGGCGGTGCCATCCACCAGGGGAATAATCTGTTGATAAGGCATGCGCATGGGTCCAATCACACCGAGCACGCCGAGCACCTCGCCATCCACCACGTACGGCGCTGAAACGACACTGCAATCGCTCAAGGGCGCAAAGCCCGATTCCTCACCAATGAAGAGGCGCACTTCACTGCCGCGCATACTGCCATCGAGAAGATGGACGAGATCACGCTTCTGCCGCACCGCATTGAGTAACTCGCGCAGACGTTCACTACCGGCCAGTTCCGGCAGGTCCAGCAATTGAAACTCCCCTTCAATAAGCATGCGCTGCTGATCTTCTTCCAGCATTTCCTCACCCAGCTCCATGGCACTGCGCAATATGCGGTCCATTTCGTGACGGGATTGCTGCAGATCGCGCTGCAAATGCTGGATGACTTCCTGCAAGGGGCGACCACCATAACTTTCATTGAAGAAATTGGCCGCCTGATTGAGTTCAGCGGCACTGAGGGCATGCTCGGTGCGAATCAGGCGGTTTTCGACATCGCCCTTATCGGTTACAAAAATGGCCAGCACTTCCTTTTCGCGCAGCGCCAGAAAATCCACATGGCGCAACGTTCGATTGGCGCGCCGGGGCACGCGGACAAACCCCGCCATGTGGGTCAACTCCGAAAGCACCTCCGTGGCCGCATGGAGCACCTGCTCGGTATCCGGAATGTAGTGCCCCAACCGATGAATCAGCAGTTGATGGGACTCGGGAGACAGCGGCACCACCCGCAGCAGCGCATCCACAAAAAAGCGGTAACCGACGTGGGTAGGAATGCGTCCGGCAGAAGTATGGGGGGAAATCAGATAACCTTCATCTTCAAGATCCGCCATGACATTACGGACCGTAGCAGGACTGATATTGAGACCGGCGCCCTTGGCCAACTGGCGACTGCCGACCGGTACACCATTGGCTATATGCTGCTCGATGAGGGATTTGAGCAGGTGCCGCGCACGTTCATCCATAGCCATCAGATTTGTCCCCAACAGACGAGATTATCCTGTGCTGTTGCCAGGCCGCATGAATATCCGGAGAACAAGAAATTGTGGACGATGCACATATGATTGGAATGGGGTCCTTGGCACTCAACCATCAGGAGTGCTAATAACTTAGCAAAATAATGATGGTTGAGCAAAGAACCAACCGGCCTCTCCTGAAGATTCAGGGCAGACCGCAGGGAGGCACAGAAAATTACTTGATTTTGTCTTCCCGGTAAGCCACGTGCTTACGGACTTTGGGATCGTACTTTTTCATTTCCAGCTTGTCCGGTGTGGTCTTCTTGTTTTTGGTCGTGGTGTAGAAATGACCGGTACCGGCCGTGGAAACCAATTTGATTTTGTCGCGCATCAGTTAAATCCTCAGATTTTTTCGCCGGCAGCACGCAGTTCAGCCAGAACCGCATCAATACCTTTTTTGTCGATGGTACGAATACCCTTGGTGCTCACCCGCATACGCACCCAACGATTTTCACTTTCTACCCAGAAACGATGATACTGGAGATTGGGCAGAAAACGCCGACGGGTCTTGTTGTGGGCGTGCGAAACATTGTTTCCGGCCATAGGCTTTTTGCCGGTCACCTTGCAAACTCTGGACATCAGATAAATCTCCCTGAAAAATGGCGCCCTTTATACCATGGATCAGCAGTGACTGCCAGCATCAAAAATCGTTCAACAGCATTGCCTGACAAGCGCTTCCCCTGTAATTTATGGCTACTATGACTAAACGCATCCTGATTACCAGCGCCCTGCCCTACGCCAATGGTCCGATTCACCTTGGCCATCTGGTTGAATACACCCAAACCGACATCTGGGCCCGCTATCAGCGCCTGCGGGGTCATGATTGCGTTTACGTCTGCGCCGATGATGCCCATGGCACGCCCATCATGCTGCGCGCCCAGAGTGAAGGCATCACTCCGGAAGCCTTGATAGCACGCATGCATGAAGAGCATCTGCGCGATTTTACCGGCTTTGGCATCGGTTTTGATTTGTACCATAGCACCCACTCACCGGAAAACTTCGAGATATCGCAGGAGATTTATCGGGCTTTGCGCAGTGCCGATTTCATCAACATCCGCGAAATCGAACAGGCTTATGATGCCGTTGCTGGCATCTTTCTACCGGATCGTTTTATACGCGGGACCTGCCCCCGTTGCCAGGCACCCGATCAATATGGAGACAGCTGCGAGGTCTGTGGCGCTACATACAGCCCCACCGACCTGATCAATCCGGTGTCTGCCGTATCGGGTGCAGTACCCGAACGTCGCCAATCCGAGCATTACTTTTTCCAGTTGGGGGATTTTACCGGGTTCCTCAAACAATGGATTCACAGCGGCACCCTCCAGGAAGAAGTCGCCCACAAGCTGGATGAGTGGTTCAGTATTGGGCTGGCCGACTGGGACATCAGCCGCGATGCACCTTACTTCGGCATCCCCATTCCCGATGCGCCGGGCAAGTTTTTTTATGTCTGGCTGGATGCCCTGCCCGGTTACATGGCAGCCACCCGCCACTGGTGTGCCAGTCATGGTCGTGATTTCAGTGATTACTGGGGACCCGACGCCAGCGCCGAAATTTATCATTTCATTGGCAAGGATATTATTTATTTTCATGGCCTGTTCTGGCCGGCGATGCTCAAGGGCTCCGGACATCGTCTGCCTACCGGTATTTTTGCTCACGGACACCTGACCGTAAACGGTGCCAAAATGAGCAAATCCCGGGGGACTTCCATCACTGCCGGACAATATCTGCAACATCTCAATCCCGAATTTTTACGCTATTACATTGCCACCCGACTCAACAGTCATGTCGAAGACATTGACCTCAACCTTGAAGATTTCCTGCTGAAAGGCAACGGGGATCTGGTTGGCAAGGTCGTCAATCTGGCCTCGCGGGCGGCGGGATTCATTCATCGCTTTTTTGCCGGGCAACTGGCCCCATCACTGGGATCCGATCAGGCATTTTACGATAATCTGCTGGACAGTCAGGAAGCTATTGGCGAGGCTTATGAAAGTCGCGAATATGGCAAAGCCATGCGCGACATCATGGCGCTTGCCGACCAGATTAATGCCTACGTAGACCAGAATGCCCCCTGGGCGATGGCCAAAAATCCTGAACAGCGCGAAGCATTACATCGCGTTGCCACTGTGACGCTGAATGGCTTCCGCATTCTGGTGACTTTACTCAGCCCGGTCATTCCCGAACTGGCGCGCAAATCGCTGGCATTTTTACAAACGGAGCTCAGTTGGTCGGGACTCAGCCAACCCCTGCTGAAGCACGACATTCAGCCCTACACCCATTTATTGCAACGTATGGAAAAATCCCAGGTGGACGCCTTGATTCAAGCCCCCACAGAAGCACCCGGTACCCATGGTGCAGCAACAAAGCCCGAACATGCCGACACAGAAAAAAAAGCAGCCGCTGCGCCCGGCACGGAAAGCAGCACCATCAGTATTGAGGATTTCAGCAAGGTCGATTTGCGCATTGCCCGGATTGTTGCGGCAGAAGCGGTGGAAGGTGCGGACAAGTTACTGCATCTGACCCTGGATATTGGCGAAGAAAAAACCCGTTCAGTGTTTGCGGGTATCAAAAGTGCCTACGATCCAGCCAGTCTGGTGGGACGCCTGACGGTCATGGTGGCCAATCTTGCGCCGCGCAAAATGCGTTTTGGCCTGTCTGAAGGCATGGTCATGGCCGCCAGTGGTCCGGCGGGGGGGCCTTTCCTCCTGTCTCCGGATGCCGGCGCCGAACCCGGCATGCGTGTGAAGTAGGGCTGCGGCCCTACTCAGCAACACCCTGAGCAGCGGCCAGAAGCACCCGCTCTTCGTAGGTTTCGCGAGCCAGCCGGACATCTTCCAGAAACCAGGGTAACTCTTTCAGCAGCAAGGCCTGAGGGCCATCCACCAGCGCAGTTGCCGGATCCGGATGAAAATCCACCAGGATCATGTTGGCCCCCGCCACAACCCCCTCTGCGGTAGCGTGAAAAACGTCAGGGATTCCGTCCGGGCCGGCATCACGACTGCCCACGGAGTGAGAGGGATCAATGCAGACCGGCATCCGGGTAAGACGCTTCACGGTGGGCACCTGGGCAAAATCCACAAAATTGCGATGGGGATCACCAAGGTTGGTTTTCATGCCACGCAAGCCAAACACCACCTTGGTATTCCCCTCTGAGGCCAGATATTCTGCTGCGTTGAGGGACTCTTCCAGGGTGATGCCAAAACCACGCTTGAGGAGCACCGGAAACTCGGTCTGCCTTCCTACGGCCTTGAGGAGTTCAAAATTCTGGGTATTACGGGTGCCAATCTGGAGCATCACCCCGGTTGGATGTCCGGTTTTTTCCAAAGCCTCACGGATCTCATCCATGTGCGACTCGTGGAGGATTTCCATGGCAATCACCCGCATTCCATATTTGCCTGCAAGCTCAAATATATAGGGTAAACAGGCCTGGCCATGCCCCTGAAAGGCATAAGGGCTGGTCCGTGGCTTGTAGGCGCCCATACGCGTGCAGACCTGACCGTTTTCCTGGAGTGCTTTCATCATCTGCTCAACGTGCTCGGGCGTATCTACCGCACAGAGACCCGCGAATACATTGAGGTTATCCTGCCCAAAATGAACGCCGTTGTAGTCAAAGCCCTGAGTGCGATGATCGCCGGAATGCCGCCCGAGCATCCGGTACTCCCTGGAAACCCGAATAGCCTGCTTCACGCCGGGCAAGGCTTCCATGTCTTCCACCCGCAACGATTTGGTATTGCCAATCAGATAAATTTCGCTGAGCAACTGCTCGATACCCTGTTCCTGATGAATCCGGTACTGGATATCAGACATGGCCTTGAGACGGGTCAGCAACTGTTGAAAAACGGGCGACTGCTCCGCCAGATCTGCTTCTAAAATCAGGATCATGCTCTAAGTCCTCTTGCGCTGTCTGAATGCTGATGGATTAGCCGGACCAAAGGATAACATGATCCGGCGATGATCCTCCATAACAGCAGCGCATCAGCATGCCTGGCTTTACAACATGTCCTGCGGCTGCACCTGCGCGTCGAAGTCTTCTCCCGCGAGGAAACCCAGCTGAATCACCGCCTCGCGGAGTGTACAATGATTGCGGTGGGCGTGCTGGGCCACGGCCGCCGCGCGCTCATAACCCATCACGGGGGTCAGGCAAGTCACCAGCATCAGAGATTTTTCCATGTTTTCCTGCAAGCGTTCAGAAACCGGCTCCAGCCCCTGCAGACAATGCTCGGCAAAAGACCGGGCCGCATCCCCCAGCAGCTCGATGGACTGCAGAACATTGAATGCAATCAGCGGCTTGTAAACATTCAGTTCAAAATTACCCTGGGATGCGGCGAAGGCAATGGCTGCGTCATTTCCATAAACCTGCACGCAAACCATGGTCAGCGCCTCAGCCTGGGTGGGGTTCACCTTGCCGGGCATAATGGAAGACCCCGGTTCATTTTCGGGAAGTTGCAGTTCGCCCAGACCCGCCCGGGGGCCGGATGCCATCCAGCGAATATCGTTGGCTATTTTCAGCAAGGACATGGCGACCAGGCGCAGACTGCTGCTCAGTTGCTGGAGGGCTTCATGGCCCGCCAGCGCCGCGAAAAAATTGGCTGCCGGATGAAAAGGCAAGCCCAGTTCAGCATGCAGGTGCGCACAAGCCTGTCTGGCAAAATCTGGATGACAGTTAAGGCCCGTGCCCACCGCCGTAGCCCCCAAAGCCAGTCCGTACAGTCCGGGCAAAGCCTGCTCAATGGCCTGAATACCCATCTGCAACTGCGCCTGGTACCCGGAAAACTCCTGACCCAGGGTCAGCGGAACAGCATCCATCAGATGCGTGCGTCCGACCTTGATCAGTGCCGCAAATTGCTGGCTTTTAGCCGCCAGCAGGCTTTCCAGATGGATCAGCGTGGGCAGCAGATTTTGCTGCGCCGCCAATGCTGCGGCAATATGCATGGCCGCCGGAAAAGTATCATTGGAAGACTGACCAAGATTCACATGATCGTTGGGATGCACGGGGTTTTTCGTGCCCCGGACCTGACCAGCCAGCTCGTTGGCACGATTGGCAATCACTTCATTCACATTCATATTGCTCTGGGTGCCGCTACCCGTCTGCCAGACCCGCAGCGGAAACTGTTCATCCCAGCGTCCATCGATGATTTCGCTGGCGGCAAGCTGAATATAATCGGCAATATCCTTGCCCAAAAGGCCCAATTCGTGGTTGACCTGAGCAGCAGCACGCTTGATTCTGGCCAGGGCATAAATGACCGCCATGGGCATCCGTTCGCTGCCGATGGCAAAGTAATTCAGGGAGCGTTGGGTTTGCGCCCCCCACAGTGCGGTATCTTCCACCTCCACCAGACCCATGCTGTCTTTTTCCTGACGCATGCTCAACGGACTCCGGCCAGGGATTCCGCCTCATCCACCATACTGGCAAGATAATCCAGGGCTTTTGACCACAAATCCGGATCTTCGAGATTAACACCCGTTTCTGCCACCACCTCGGCAGGCGTTTTGCTGCCCCCAAGCTTCAACATGGCGACATATCCCGTCACAAAGCCCTGGGGATTTTCCCGATAACGCTGAATTAAAGCCAAAGTCAGCAATTCACCAAAAGCATAAGCGTACACGTAGCCGGGAGAGCCAATAAAATGCGGGATATAACTCCACCACCAGCGGTATCCGGGACTGAACTGGATACTGTCGGCAAACTGCTCAGTCTGGGTTTGCATCCACAGCTCTGCGAGCCTTTCCTTGCTGAGTTCGCCCTCGCAACGACGGGCATTGTGCATTACCACCTCAAAGCGATGCATGGCCATCTGCCGGAATACCGTGGCAAAGGTGTCCTCAATTTTGCCGCAGAGCAAGGTCAGACGTTGCTGCGGGTCCTGCTCCTCGCGCATCAGCCGTTCAAAAGTCAGCATTTCTCCGAACACCGAGGCTGTTTCCGCTGTAGTCAGCGGCGTATCGGCATTCAGGTAGCCCTGCTCACGCGCCAGATACTGATGGATGCCGTGCCCCAGTTCGTGGGCCACGGTCATCACGTCGCGCACCGTACCGGTATAATTGACCATCAGGTAAGGATGTACGTCGGGAGTCACCGGATGAGCAAAAGCCCCACCCCGTTTGCCGGGTGCCAGAGCCGCATCAATCCAGTGTTCGTCAAAAAAACGTTGACCGATGGCACCCAGCTCCGGCGAAAAATCGTGGACCGCCGCCAGCACAATGCGCTGACATTCCGCCCAGTCGTAACGCCGCGCCTCACTGGAGATCGGCGCATAGCGGTCATAGTCCATCAGCGGCGCTACCCGCAGCAGTTTGGCCTTGAGCCGATAATAGCGGGCCACCAGAGCGTAGCGGGACACCACGGCTGCCTCCAGGGCCTCGACCATACTGTCGGAAATTTCATTACTCAGATTGCGCTCACTGAGCCAATGGGGATAAGAACGCAGCCGGTCATCCAGGGCCTTATCGGCCAGAATGGCATTAAAACAGGTGGTCAAAGTGTGCAGGCGGCTTTCCAGTCCCGTACTCAGGGACTCTGCCGCATCATGACGCAATGTCCGGTCAGGATTGGACAGCAGGGTCAGCACTTCCTGCTCGGTCATAGCCTTACCGCGCAGATTGAAACGCATCTCTGTCAGCGTTTCGTCAAAAAGGCGCTCCCAGAGTGCCCGACCAGTTACCCGCTTTTCCGAAAGAATCTGTTCTTCGCTCTCACTCCGCAGGTGACTGCGATATTGCCGCCAGTTGCGCAGCAGATGCGCCCAGTGGGCGAGAGCAGGATCCTGAAGTAACTGTCCAGCGCGATTCTCATCGACCGCATTCCAGGCAATATCAAAAAATATCAACTGATTGCTGACTTGAGTCGCGGCTTCTTCATAAGCCTGCAACGCCGCCCCATACGCAGGCTGGTCGGCATGAGTGACATAACTCAGATAACGAAAAGTCCCTACCCGACCCAACCGTTGACGAATGGCCTCCAGACTTTGCATGGCTGTGGCCAGGGCAGCTGCATCCAGATCGCCCAAACCCGGTCGATACTGCCGGGCAAAATCTTCTGCTGCGCTGCTGGCCCAAAGCATATCGGCTTCCAGGTGCGGATCGTCCGAACCCGCATAAAGATCCTGCAAACGCCAGTGAATGCTTTCAGCGCCGGTTGTTGTCGATTGCACTGCTTTTACCATGAATTTTCTCCCAAATGCCCCTCAGGGCCGTATCAAGCCGGATCTGGCAACGCCAGTCCGCGCCGCACACAAGCCAGCAGGGTACCCATATCCGGAGGCACCCCCGCCCTCTGTGCCTGCCACATCATCTCGCCCATACAGTCGACAAAAAGATGTTCGGCATCATGTTCACCCCGCTTTTCGCAGGCGATCGTGTAAAGATGGACGATACCCTGTGGCTGATTCATTGCCAACATTTCTGCCAGCCCCACATGCAGAGACATATGCAGAAAGGGATTGCTTTGCCCCTGTTCAGGGGAAAAGTCCTGGTACAATCCTCGTTCGGCATCTTCCAGCAAGGCCTGATACTCGGGGTGATCCAGAATGGCGGCCACAATCCTGGTCTGCACGCCTTCGAGGGGCCGCCCCTCGCGAAAAGCTTGCCAACTGTCCAGAAAGATCTGCCGATATGTTTCTCGTTTACTGCCATAAAGCATAATAATTAGCCTGCAAAAGCCTCGTTGACGATGATAGGGCACACTGACATGGGTAGGAAAGGGACGCTTTTTGTGGTAAATAAGGCAAGTCTTAACAAAGCTTGCTTTGTTCTATTAAAAGCACTTATCGCAGCATTATTTCAGCGGGAGATTAGCGCAACATGGCCAACGCGAATACGGTACCAGCAGCAGTAGTAAGTCTCAACGAACGCCAGTGGGAAGGGCTCGGAAAAGTCGGCGAAGCCGCCCTGCAGGTGCAAAACATGCTGCAGATGCTGCGCGACGTCCTGAATGAACTCCCTCAGGCCATCGATACAGACAAGTTGATGGAAACCATGCAGCCCTACATGGAAAAACTGCAGGGCATTTCCGAATCCCTGCAATCTTTCGTCAAGGGCAACTCCGATGAAGAACCGCTGGATCGCCTGCGTGCGCTCATCAATGACGCCCAGCAGGCCGAACTGGACAAAACCCTCAAGGAAGTCCTGCAACTTCTCGGCAATCTGCAGCGCTCCGGTTTTTTCAGCTCCATCGCGGCACTCAGCGCGGAGTTGAAGTGCCCCATCATCGGTGAAAATCCCGAAGAAATGGTCCAGAAAATCCATAGCAGCACGGCCACCATCCAGTACTGGTTAGAAAGCGCCAAGCAGGGTGTAGGCGTTGTCGGCAACATGGTTGGGCAACTGGACCTGCCGGATCGCCTTGATGAAATTCAGGAAATGGCCGACCAGTGGATCCAGATGGCCAAGCGCGCCCAGCGCCTGATTCAGGGTGACGCTCCCGATCTGCAGACCCGCCTGAGCGGCATGCTCGACATGGCGGAAATTTTGGGCGGGCAGATGAATATTGCCATTGGCACCCTGCGCGACACCATGCCTGAAGTTCTGGAAAGCGCCAATATGGGTAATGCGTTGGCCAGCATCGGTTCGGGCGGCAACCGCTGGATGCAGGTGGCCATGCGCGTCAAGCATCTAACCCAGGGTGACGGCTCAGTGGATATGGTCAGTCGGGTTGAGGGCTTGCTGGATCAGGTAGAACATCTGGCTGGTTATGCGGCCAGTGCCGGATTTTTTGTTCAGGCGGGTAAAGATGGCCTTGGTGCCGTAAAAGGCATCATCTCCGACCTCGACCTTCCGGACAAGCTGGATGATATTGCCGAAGAGGCCGAAAAATGGCTGAAAATTGCCATGCGCGCCAAAGA
>NZ_JBYCKP010000081.1:0-1013 GCF_057473445.1 Acidithiobacillus sp. TH-A36
TACGAATATTGCACTAAATGGTAGGTTCCCTTAAGTTGACACCATTGGGGCGCGTCCCAATGGTGTCAGGTTAAGGAATTTCCGATCAAACGTTCGCTAGCAATCGAGAACGTTTGAGTGCGTTAATGACTCCGGATCTCGGCGGTTCAACGCGTGTCGCCAATAAAAAAGCTGGACCTTCGGGCCACCTTCCAGTATTCTTGCACGGGAGGTGGAAATAATGTTCATAAAAGCGTTGGCTCTTATCAATACCGTCGGTCAAACATTACAAGATTTGGGGTTTCGGGAGCGATCCAAAGAACGTCCGCAAGATTTTACCCGCGACCGCAAGGTCGGGTTCGTCGGGGCCATGTCCATGATTTTAAATTTAGCCCGACGCAGCACTCAAATCGAATTGGATCAGTTTCGGGAGCGGTTGTGGCCATTCCAAGCCGAGGAGACTACATATACGAAACAGTCCTTTGGTGAAGCACGGCAAAAAATTCGTCCCGAAGCGTTTACCGAACTGAATACGGCGTTTGTGAATCGGTATTACGACGACGAGGACTATCGTACATTTCGCGACTTTCGCGTGTTCGCGGTCGACGGTTCCACGCAGCAATTGCCTGATTCCCCTCCGTTGCGGGCCGAATATGGGGTAGCGACTGGGAAGGGCACCTTTGAGGTGGCCAAGGCTCGGGCGTCCCAACTCTACGATGTCTTAAACGGCATCGTCGTCGATGCCGTAATCGCTCCCTTTCGTACCGGGGAGCGCGAGTTGGCTCGCCAACATGTGGAGGCCTTTCTGCGACTGGCGGCTCGCCAGATTGCGACCATCATGTTGTTTGATCGCGGCTACCCGTCGCTGCCCTTGCTCTTTTATCTACTGACCCATAACATTCGCCCAGTGATGCGCGTGCCGGTAAGCTTTTATCCTAAAATCATCGGTGTCGCTCGGTCCAACACCTGGGTCACCCTCACGTTGTCCTCGGCCCAGGCGCGCCAAGTGCGCGCTTGGGGAGTGGACGCCACCG
>NZ_JBYCKP010000082.1:0-16804 GCF_057473445.1 Acidithiobacillus sp. TH-A36
CCCTGGTCGCTGGCAAAACCAGCCTCGGAGCCAGACGCTGGTTAGGTGCCGGACCCATCACCTTTCAGCCCTCGGAACTCATGAAACTGGCTTTACCCCTACTGATGGCCTACTACTACTCCCAGCAGGAAAACGTGCGCCATTGGCGTGCCGCAATTACCGGATTGATACTGATCGCCATCCCCTTTCTGTTGATTGCCAAGGAGCCAGATCTGGGTACCGCCGCCCAAATTGGTGCCGCTGGCATTTTCATGATGTGGCTGGCTGGCGTGCGACGGCGCTGGTTTATTGGACTACTCATCATTGTCGCAGTCAGTGGACCCGTCATGTGGCATTTTCTGCACGGTTATCAAAAGGAGCGCATTCTGACTTTCCTTGACCCTCAACGCGACCCTTTGGGAGCGGGATATCACATCATTCAGAGCATGATTGCTGTTGGCTCCGGGGGGTTTTGGGGAAAGGGCTGGTTTAACGGTACCCAGGTGAATCTCGACTTTTTGCCCGAAGCACAAACAGATTTTGTTTTTGCCGGTTTTGCCGAAGAATTCGGTCTTTTTGGCGTGCTCATTCTAATCGCCACTTACCTCCTGATTGTCCTGCGCGGACTGGTCATCGCCTTTGAAAGTCGGGATGCCTTTGGCCGCTTGATTGCCGGCACCCTGAGTCTGACATTTTTTCTGTATATTTTTATCAACATGGGGATGACCACGGGGATTTTACCTGTAGTCGGAGTGCCACTGCCCCTCATCAGCTATGGCGGTACGGCCATGCTGACATTTATGATCGGATTGGGGATTCTGATGTCAGTCCACGCACATCCACGAACCCATGAATAGCACTGCAAACGGTGGTGGGCCGGGAAGCTTTTTGCTCCAACGTCCCTTGCCTGTTGTTCCAAGGCTCATCCTCCTCGCCCTGCGGGCTCAGACAGCTCTCCTGACGGGCGCGGGCTTTCGCCAAGAACAATAACGGCGCGGGACAAAGTCGCGGTAAAGCTTCCCGGCCCAGCACCGGTTGCAGGACAATGAGCAAACAGACATAGCTTTCTTGGCGGACATCATTATAATTCTTCGGATATCTCCAAGATTACACTCTAATTAAAGACTACGTATTGAGGCCCTGATGATTTTCCGCCCATCGCTGATGAGTAAAGTTTTTCTTGTTTTTTTCGGGCTGCTTTTTGCCAGCACCGCCTTTGCCGTCGTGCCGACCCCAAGGCTCCCCACGCCTCCAGCACCTGCCCTGCCGTCCATCGTCAGCTATGTGCTGATGGACTATGACACGGGCCAGATTATTGCGGCAAAAAGTGAAAACCTGCGCCGCGCACCGGCCAGTCTCACCAAGCTGATGACGGCCTATCTGACCTATCAGGCCATCCACAATGGCACCCTCAATCTCAATGAAAACATTCAAATATCCAACACAGCCTGGAAAACTGGTGGTTCCAGCATGTTCATCCAGCCCGGTCTGGCGGTCAATATTGACCAACTCCTACATGGGCTACTGATTGATTCGGGCAACGATGCCGCCGTGGCATTGGCCGAAACCGTGGCAGGAAGCCAGTCCGGATTTGTAACCCTGATGAATGAAACGGCAGCACAACTGGGACTGCATGATACCCATTACAATAATGTTGATGGCTTACCGGATGACAACCTGTATACCACTGCTCTGGATGTAGCGCAGCTATCCCGGACGCTGATTCAACAATACCCTCAAGTCATTCAAATTACGAAACAAAAATCCTATACCTACAACAAAATCACCCAACGGAGCTGGAATCCCGTGCTGTTTCGGGATCCCAGCGTGGATGGCCTGAAAACCGGACTGACAGATGCCTCCGGCTATTGCATTGACGCTACGGCTCAACGCAGTGGTCGGCGCCTGATCGCCGTAGTGATGGGTGGACCCAACTGGGCTGGCAGTACCAATGCCGTAGAAGCACTGTTGGACTACGGTTACCGTTTTTTTGTGAACCATCCGGTTTATCAGTCAGGCCAGCAGGTTGGTAAAATCACGCGGAACGACTTCTCTCCCATGCATGTTCCCGTAGGTGTCACCCAAAAAGTCACCGTCACCGTACCCAAGGGACATTTTTCGGATTTGCAGCGCGTTGTCGAAATCAATCCGAATTTGCAGCTCCCCCTGAAAAAAGGTACGGTCGTGGGAGCATTGGTTTTCCAGCTTGACGGTAAAACACTTAAAACAGTCCCGGTGGTCAGCATGGTTTCTGCTGAGAAAGCCGGCTGGTTATCGCGGATGTTCCATAAAATCGGTGACGCGCTCTGAAGCGGAATGAGGGGCTTGCATGAAGACAGAAACCCGGCAAGCAGATGACTTTCCCCATCTGCATCATGTCAAGGTCATTGGGCAGCATGCTGATCTGCTGGGTGCAGTACGCGAAGCCGTAGAGCCCCATGCCCCCGATTTACCGGAAAGCGCTTTTGCCCTGCGCGCCAGCAGTCAGGGACAGTACCTTTCGGTAACCATCTCTTTGGAAATACAAAATGAAGCCCAGCTTCTGAATATTTATACGGCGGTAAAAGCCGTGGACGGAGTCATCCTCTGCTTATGAATACTTCCCCCATACTGGTGCGCTGCTGGCCCGGAATCCTGCCCTACTTCACCGTGCTCGATGCCATGCGCGAATTCACTACCCAGCGCGATGCGGAAACGCCTGATCAGATGTGGCTGCTCCAGCATCCGCCGGTATTTACGCTCGGCCGCAATGCCGATGCCGCCGATGTTCTGGATCCTGGCTCCATACCGGTCATCCGCAGTGATCGGGGGGGCAAGGTGACCTACCATGGTCCGGGGCAATGGATTGTTTACCTGCTGATTGATTTACCCAGAATGGGTATTAATGTACGGCAACTCACCAGCATGATGGAACAGTCCGTTATTCAACTCCTGGCAGATCATGGAGTAAATGCCCATGCTCGTCGGGATGCTCCCGGCGTTTATGTGGGCGAGGCGAAAATCGCCTCTTTAGGTCTGCGCGTCCAGCGCGGACGTAGCTACCATGGTTTAAGCCTGAATACTGATATGGATTTATCTCCTTTTCAGCGCATTCATCCTTGCGGAATGCCCCAACTCGCCGTCACCCAGGTCCATGATCTCTGTCCCGACTGGCCCAGTCGAGACGTTGCCGAAGCGTTGATGAACGCGCTTTCCGATCAGCTGCAACGGCCTCTGAAAAAAGGAGGCGCCTGATCATGGAAATCCGCTCAGACAAAAAAGCCGGAAGGGGTGCTGAAAAAACAGCCCGCAATCCTATTCCGATCCCCATCGTTCCCGTAGAAACGCCGAGAGTGCCTAAACCGCAATGGTTGAGAGTACGCTCCCCTTTGTCTCCGGAAGTCGACCGGCTCAAAAAAATTCTGCGCGCAGCGGATCTGCATACCGTCTGTGAGGAAGCTTCGTGCCCCAATCTGGGTGAATGCTTCGGCGGCGGAACGGCCACCTTCATGATTCTGGGCGATGTATGCACACGTCGCTGCCCGTTTTGTGATGTGGCCCACGGCCGCCCCAATCCTCCTGATTCGGCAGAACCGCTGCACCTTGCCCAGACAGTCGCGACGATGGGACTGCGTTTTGTGGTCATCACCTCCGTGGATCGGGATGATCTAAGAGATGGCGGTGCCCAGCATTTCGCAAAAGTAATCCGTGCATTACGCGATCATTGTCCGAGTCTCCACATAGAAATTCTGGTGCCCGACTTTCGTGGACGCGTCGATAAAGCCCTGACGGCGCTTCGCAATACACCCCCAGATGTATTCAATCACAACCTCGAAACGGTGCCTCGCCTTTATTTACAGGCCCGACCCGGTGCCGATTATCGACATTCCCTCAATTTACTTGCGGCCTTCAAGGCAGAACATCCAGATATTCCCAGCAAATCAGGGCTGATGCTTGGGCTTGGAGAAGAGCTGGATGAAATTCGTGAGGTCATGCAGGACCTTCGAGAAGCTGGTTGCGAGTTGCTGACCTTGGGACAGTATTTGTCTCCTTCCCGTCACCACCTGCCCGTAGCCCGCTTCGTGCCCCCGGATGAATTTGAAATCCTGCGCCTGGATGGCTTGGCCATGGGCTTCCGTCATGTCGCCAGCGGCCCGCTGGTACGCTCTTCCTACCATGCCGAACGCAGTTTTCACGAAATGACCGAAGACTGACCGGAAGCTTCCATGCTGCTGCGTTACACCACGGTACTGACGCTGGCATCGGCGCTACTCCAACCCCCGGGAGTATTGTTCCTGTTGGTCATGTTTGGCTGGCTGAGTGAGGTGCTGGGCTGGCGATACTGTGGACGGACGCTGATTATTCTGGCGCTGGGCATTCTATACTTTTTTTCAACCGCGATCGGTGCCCGATTGCTGCTCATGCCTCTGGAAAACCGCTACCCAACCCTAAACCAGCCATTAACGGGAGCAGAGCGCCCAGAGGCCATTGTCGTACTGGGTGGGGGTGAAGTCATGGATTCTCCCCATTCCCGCCTGGAAACCGCCAATGCCCGCACTTTGGTACGGCTCATGGCAGCAGCGCGACTCGCCAACCGCACACAGCTACCTGTGGTCCCCAGTGGCGGAGCGCCGCGTTTCGGAGTCGCTGCGGAAGCCACGACCATGGCACACATTCTCCGCCAGGATTTTCACGTTACCAGTCCAATATGGCCGGAAACCCACTCTTACAATACGGCGGCCAACGCTGCCGACTCCAGCGCCTTGCTGGCCGCGCATCATATCCAAAAAATATATCTGGTGACTTCAGCCCTGCACATGCCTCGGGCTGTCGCCTGGTTTCGCTTGTCTCACCTGGAAGTGATCCCTGTACCCACCGACTATCGGCTGAATCGGGTCCGGGAACTGAAGCTGGATAGCTGGCTACCTCGAGCCATTTTCATGGAAATCAGCAGTGAGGCCTGCCATGAATACCTTGGCCTGCTCTGGCTTTGGCTGCAAGAACAGGGCCTCGGTAACGGCAATTAATATTCACGGAAGTTACTGGCCTTTACTATCCGGGAGACTCACTTGCACATGCAAATGTTCGCGATCACTGGGTTTGGCCAGCTGCAACGGCGCCGGTACTGCTGCACCATTGGCTGAAGGCCCATAAGGCGCATAAGCATAAGGCTTGGCTGGTACGGCGGCAGCCAGGGTCTGGTAACTGGGCGAATTCACACCGATGGGCAAAGCCACTGTGTTGTGCTCACCGACAATGCGCCGCACCTTGCTCCAGTCAATTGCCTGCTGAATATGATTTTCCGCCATGAAATTCTTGATGCGCATGGCTGCCCGCTGCAACTCGGGAACCCCCTTGTGGTAGGTGTCCATGGGCTTGTAGGACTGCAAATAGACTTCGCCATTGTGCACGCCTACCAGATTAGGCATATCTATAATTCGCACCGGGGTTCCGACCGGAACCATGGGGAATAATTGTGCGACATTTTCAGGGAACATCTGAAAACAGCCCTGGCTGGCGCGCATACCCACACCCCAGGGATGATAGGTGCCATGAATAAATATCCCTGAAAGGCCCGTTTCCATGGCCAGCTCACCCATCGGGTTTTCCGGTCCAGGCGGCCAATACCAGGGAATATCCATGTGGAATTTTGTCTTGAACCAGGAATGAATATTTTTGGGAACATTCCAGGCCGGCATTTTGAACTTGGCAATAATCTGGGTTGTAGTCAGATTCTCTTTCCAACCAGGCAGAAACACACCTACCGGATAGGTGTACACCACATGATCATCATTCGGGAAAAAGTAAATCCGCCGTGCGGGTATATCCACCACGATTCCGGTCCAGGGCTTGGGCGGCAATATATACTGAGCCGGTATGACCACCTTACTAGCCTGCCCCGGTAACCAGGGATTCACTCCGGGATTGGCTTTGGTAACCTGATTGTAGCCCAGATCGTAAAACCGGCCGATATCCAGAAGTGTGTCGTCTCGATGCGTAGTGACTGCATGCAATGTACCCACCACATTGCCGTGCTCTGGCAAGGGAAACACGCTCGCCTGAGCGAAGCCAACACCCAAAGCACTTAGTGCAGCAGTTAACAGCCAGATACCCCATTGTTTTTGCTTCATTAGCCTTCCTGTTTACGACAAATACCATTAAGATGCCCAGCCAATCCAAAGGATCGTTGGCAGCATTTTGTTTAACGGTCATAATCATAAGGGAAAAGGAGGCCTTTATGGAATCACCTCATCTGATATTTCTAAAAAATGTAGCGCAGGGAGCACCGGCAAACTCACCAGAAATCCGTGATGCCCTCCACCGCCTCGACCATATGCTTAGCGATCTGGCCAGCGACCTGCAGATCCCTTTCGTGGGGCCGTGCGTGGGTTTGCGCCACGCACCGGAACAGCATTTGCTCAGCGTCGCGGATCATCGCTGGTCCCAAGCCGATTCCTATTGGGGTGCAGCCATCTGCAGCCATCATCCTGTTTACGGCTTGCGAGCAGAATGGACGCTGGCCACGGTCAGTCGCGAAAGATTGCCCATTGTCGTCCGGGCCTTGCCCGGCTTTTTTTCTGGCTACGCGGCCATTGCCGCACAATCTGCTGATCCCTCGCGCCAGAGCGTGTCCCGGTTAAAATCCCTCGCTGAACTGTTTGCACATTGACAGAACATTTAAAACGCCTATTTACGGGGCTATGAGTCAATTGCCGCAAAAATGCGTTTAACCGGAAGTGAGCTTCGTGTATGGAACTACCCCTAAGCAGCCTGATTATTATTGTGTTACTGCTCGCCCTGGTGGTTTCAGCGGGGTTGTGGAAGCTGTTCAGCAGAAAACGGCTGCTTAAAAATACCGTAAAACCCCAAAAAATCACGCCTGCCCCTAAAAACTCAGCTTCGGTTCCAACTGTACAAATTGCCGGAACAGACGGTTCTGATGTTACGCATCATGCCACCTCTACTGAAGTGGATGAGACCAGTATCCTGGATGAAATTGAAATATACCTCGCTTACGGCCATCTGGAGCAAGCGGCCACCTCACTCAGCTGGTACGTTATCCACAATCCTGATGATACCCGGCAAAGCCGGAGATTACTGGCTTTATATCAGGAAATTCCAGACCTGGATCGTTTTGCGGAATTGCTGGCTAATTTGTGTGATTCAGGAATCATATCAGGCGTCGAAGCCCAGGATCTGACCCTTGCCGGTCTGCAAGCTGACCCGGAAAACCTCCAACTCCGTGTGCTTGCCGAAAATCTGGGCATCAGCAATGGTCAGTTGGCAGCCATTAACACAATCAAAACCAGCGAAGCCCAGCTGGCACCTTCATCGGCGCTCATCAGGGTACAACAGGAACTCCAGCAGGCCCTTGTCAACCCCGAACCCATGGATATGGATCTCAGCGGCTTTTCCGAAAAGCCTCTGCAATCATTCCAGAGCAACGATCCTTCTGAAATGGTCAGCAATAATGTAGAAGTGCTGCTCCAAGGTGATGTAAAAATTGACGCTATAACTCCCAGGGAGTGGGAAACGGCTACGACTCTGGCAGACCCCTTGGCTACTATTCGCACATTACTGACGGCCCAGCAGATTCAGGAGGCCGAACGGATTTTAAAACGCAATCTCATTTTTGAACCACGTAAGTTGATACTGCATGCAACCTTGCTGGATATTTTTTACCGACAAAAACGCTGTGACAATTACGCAGAATCTTTATTGCAGTTATATATCAGTTTGTGGGGAGCTGGCAGTGCACTCCGTACCCGAATGCTTAAACATGGCCGACAACTGGGCGAACATCCACTCTGGGATCATCTGGTAGCCAGTGAGGCAGACAAGCATATTCTCGCTGAACAGGCAGAAAAATATGGTCTCTATCTTCCCTTGACGGCTATCCCATTTTCCAGCCCGGCACTGGTTCTGGAGGAGATTCATCGTAATCATCAGATCATGGCCCACAACAATGATGACAGTATTCTTGAAGAATTCGACAGCCTGCTGGAGTACGGACAAGTGGAAGAGGCCGTTGATCTTCTTGAAAAAGCCACCCTGGCACGTCCTGATCACGAGTTTTACTATCGCCCGCTTCTGGAAATGTATGAGCGCATGGGCGCTCATGAACGCTTTTCCAGCTTTACCCGATCCATACTCAATATGGATACCCCACCTGATGAAGAAATCATGCGGCAGATGTTCAGCCTTGCTGAACGCATGCAACGCCAACCGCAGCGACAGGTTATTTAGGATTTGATCATGACGAATAATACTCCAGACAATGCCAGCATTCTCGTCCGCAGCTTCGGCATGGACACCCGTAAAGAGGCTGTTTTTCGCATGGCGTTTAAAATGCATACACGGCGTCAGTATCAACTGCTGGAATCGGGAGATGATCGCGTCGCCCACCTGAGTATTGTGGACATTGACGGGCCAGGGGGCACTGAACTCGCGAGAAATTTGCATCAGAGCGAACCTGAGCAGCGGATACTCGTGACCACTATAGCTTCACCGGCAGATTGTATTTTCCCCATACTCCAAAAGCCGGTGCGCATGGAAACCTTGTTCCCGGCATTGGAAGCTCTCCTGCTGGATACACCCGGAACAGCTGAAAAACAGGATACCAATGTCAAGCCCATACGACCGGATATAGCAGTCCCGATCACCAGCCTCCATACTCAGCATGCCAGTCCATCCCCGGCTCTGCAAAATGCACCAGAAGTACCCGTAGCACCCAGCAAGCCCGCTCCCGTTCTTCGCCCCGAGGAAGTGCAGTATTTTAATCCTGATGAAGGATTCTTGGGACTTCTAAAAATTGCCCAGCGCGATCATGGCATTAGCATAATTTCCGATCAAAACCAGCGCGCGATTGTGCGCCTTGATCCCTCCGCAGACCAGGCAGCAGCCCTAATAGATGATGAACAACTGCAGCAACTGTGCCAGGTTTCTGCCAGTAATCTGCAGTTGAGAGCCCCAAGAGATGGCGATTCAGGAGAAAAAGGCAGCCTTCGTCATATGTCCCTGCAATCCTTGCTCTGGCAAGTAGCCGCATGGACAGCCAATGGGCGATTGAATCAAAAATTGCCACTCAACGCCCCGGTTCAGCTGAAACAATGGCCTAATCTGACGCGTCTGCCCATGCTTCCTGATGCATTAAGACTGGCTGCGTTTCTGGCACGTTCCCCGGCCTCGCCCGCGCTCACTGTCAAGATGTTACGCATCGAACCCCGGGATTTGTTCAATTTTCTTGCAGCTGCAGACAGCCTGGAATTACTCCGCTACAACACGCCGGAAAATCCAGGCAATATCGTTCGAATGCCACATGATTCAGCATCCTTAGAGACAGAAATTCCTGCAGCCAAGCGAAGCTTTTTGGGCCGTCTCCTGAAACGCATAGCCGGGATATAAGGCTTGCGCGCGCAGCGATGCAAATAACAATGATTTTCAAGGAGCCAATTTGTGAGAGAAGATAATAAAATCGTTTTTACCGGTCCGGTAGGTGCGGGGAAAACCACGGCCATATCCGTATTATCCGATACACCCATCATATCTACAGATGCTCAGGCTTCGGACATGACCCTGAATCGTAAGGGTCATACAACCGTCGCCATGGACTATGGCATTCTCAAACTGGACACCCAGACCAAGATTCATCTATATGGCACCCCGGGTCAAGAACGCTTTGATTTTATGTGGGACATCCTGACCACAGGCGGACTGGGTCTGGTGCTCATGCTGGACAACACTCGCCCCAATCCCAAGAAGGATCTCCACTTTTTTCTGCACGCCTTCAAGGACTACATCATCAATGTTCCAGTCGTCATTGGCATTTCCAAAACCGATGTCCAGAACCATCCAGGTCCCGCCGATTATGCGAACATGCTTCCTGAAGTCACCGCTGACCTCAAAATGCTCAATCCCATCCCCCCCATTTTTGAAATTGATGGCCGCAAAAAGGAGGACATCAAAAACCTGGTCATGGCCCTGCTTTATTCCATTGACCCGGGAATTGGAGACATCTTATGAGTGTAGAGCTGGTTGCAACGCGTACTGAAGTATACGCTGAGCTTACTCCTGCAGGAGCCTTTTACGCGACTTCCAGTCCTGATCAGGAAGGTAATCGTACCATTCTGTTGCACGTACTACGCGAAGGTCACCGCGCTCCTTTTACGACGGAAATTGCCAGTCAATGGGCGGAAAACAACAATACGGATAAAGCCTTGCGCAGCATTTTCCGGCTACAGCGCCTTGGTCTTCTACGCGGTACCCATCAGGCCCGTACTGACAGCACACTGCGACTGGAAGACGCGTTACCACCGCTACTGGCCCGCCTGTCTGACCAGCAAAAAACCCTCCTGGCCGATGAAAATGGTTTTTATCTGGCTGCAGCAGGCTTTGCTCATGAAGCTGCGGAGGAGCTGGCGGGACTTTCTGCTGATCTGCTTTCCCTGCAATCACGCCATAATCGCCTGCTCAAAAACAATTTACGGGTCAACACGGAAACCTGGGGGCTGCTGGACCCATCCGGTCGATCGGAATTGGGCTTTTGGCCGCTGTTCATCGGACAACAGCGTTTCATGCTCGTCGTCAGCGGAACGCCCCGTCTCCAGGATCAATCATTCGTGACCTTGGTTCAGGATCTCGACAAACGTTACCGCTAAGCACAACCCACTTTAATATTGCATTATTGACAGTTTATTCAGGAGAAACACCATGCGCGAAGAAATGCTCAAATCCATCCTCAGTGACCTCAATGGCTCATCCGCCGATATTGAGGCTTCTGCGGTCATCTCCACAGATGGTCTGACCATCGCCTCCCTGCTTTCTTCCACCATGGACGAGGACCGCGTCGGTGCGATGGCTGCCGCCATGCTATCCCTGGGCGACCGAACGGCAGCAGAGCTGGCTCGCGGCGAACTCGAACAGGTCATGATCAAGGGCGATAACGGTTATGTGCTGCTCATTCATGCCGGCCCCGATGCGGTACTGACCATTATCGCCCGCAAAGAAGCCAAGCTGGGTCTGGTATTTCTGGATGCCAAACGTGCGTCAAGTGGCATTGCCGAATTGCTGTGAGCCTCCCTTTTCAAGGGATTTGCTCCTGATCCCTTCACAGCCTCTGCTCCATTGGTTCATAATGCGCCAAATCACTGTCTGAGACGCATATGACTTTTCAGGAAATCATCCAGCGGCTCCAAAACTTCTGGGCCGCTCAGGGTTGCGTGTTGTTGCAGCCCATGGACATGCCCGTTGGAGCCGGTACCTTTCATCCTGCCACCTTTCTCCGCGCTATTGGTCCAGAACCATGGCGAGCCGCTTATGTGCAGCCTTCCAGACGACCCACAGACGGCCGCTACGGAGACAACCCCAATCGTCTCCAGCATTACTACCAGTTTCAGGCGGTACTCAAACCCAACCCGAATAATCTTCAGGATTTATATCTGGAGTCTCTGGCGGTGCTGGGCATTGATCCAAAATTGCAGGACATCCGCTTTGTCGAAGATGACTGGGAATCACCCACGCTGGGTGCCTGGGGTCTCGGCTGGGAGGTCTGGCTGAATGGCATGGAAGTCACCCAGTTTACCTATTTCCAGCAGGTGGGTGGCCTTGATTGTCACCCGGTCATGGGCGAAGTGACCTATGGTCTGGAACGTCTCGCCATGTATCTGCAGGGGGTAGAGAGTGTGTACGATCTGATCTGGACACCGGGCGTACTGTATGGAGATGTGTTTCACCAAAACGAGGTGGAACAGTCCCGCTACAATTTCGAGCTGGCACCCGTAGACGACCTTTTCCAGCGCTTTGATCGCGCCGAGGCAGATTGCCGCAATCTGCTTGATAACAAACTCCCTTTACCAGCCTACGAGCGGGTTCTTGACTGTTCCCATACGTTTAATCTCCTGGATGCCCGCCATGCCATCGGCGTCAATGAACGCGCCCGCTTCATTGGTCGGGTACGCGGACTGGCCAAAGGCGTTGCAGAAATTTATGCAGAAGCCCGTGCCGAACTCGGCCACCCTCTGCTACGGAGTGAATGATGTCAGCCCATGAAAATCCTCTCCAGGAAGATTGCCTTCTGGAAATCGGTTGTGAAGAGCTACCCGCACGTGAGCAGCTCCCCATTCGTGACGCCGCCATTGAACAAATGACGCGCCTGCTCAATGAAGCCGGTCTCAGCTTCGGGCAAATCACAGCTTATGTCACCCCACGGCGTTTGGCGTTATGGATTCAGAACCTGGCCCTGCACAGTCAGCCCCGGGAAAGCATCCGTCGAGGTCCCCCCGTAGAAAGAGCACGTGATGCGGCGGGTAACATAACCCCGGCTGCCGAAGGCTTTGCCCGCTCCTGTGGGGTTGCTTTTGCCAATCTCAGCACCCTCGACACGGAAAAAGGACCGGTGCTGGCCTGGCGGGAAATCGAAGCAGCACGCAGTAGTCACAACATTCTGCCTGACATTGCCAGCCAGACCATTGCCGCCCTCCCCTTGCGTAAACGCATGCACTGGGGGACCCGTGACGACAGCTTCATTCGTCCGGTACGCTGGTTACTGTTGCGGCAAGGACAACAAGTGCTGGACTGGCAGGCATTCGGACTGCAGGCCGGTGGACAGAGCTTTGGTCACCGTGTGCATCACCCTGAAGCGATCCGGATTCTTCAGCCCGCCGATTACGCAGCGGCTTTGCTGGATGGCCAGGTCATGGCCGACTTCGACGCTCGCCGCGCGCATATTTCCCATAAAATTTCGGCCATTGCTGAAGACCTGCGAGCAACTCCCATCTTGCCGGCAGCATTACTGGATGAGATTACCGGACTCAATGAATGGCCAGTCATCCTGATCGGCAGCTTTGCAGAAGATTACCTGCGAATTCCTGAAGAAGCGCTGATTACGGTCATGATGCAACATCAGCGCTATGTCCCGTTACGTGACGCAAACGGTCGCCTGATTTCTCAATACCTGTTTGCCGCCAATATACACAGTCAGGACGCCCGAATTGTCATTCACGGCAATAATCGGGTGCTGCGGGCACGCCTGGCGGATGCGGCTTTTTTCTGGGATCAGGACCGCCAAAAACCCTTGACTGCAAGGCTTCCTGAATTGCAGAACGTCCTCTTTCAGGAAGGGCTGGGCAGCATTTACGACAAAACCCTGCGCCTGCAAAAAGTAGCGCGGTCATTGAGCAGCCCCTGTAACGTCAAAGCCGATGATCTGGAACGCGCAGCGGCACTTTGTAAAAGTGATTTGCTCTCTGGCGTGGTGGGGGAGTTTCCGGAGTTACAAGGCATCATGGGCGGACATTACGCCCGTCATGATGGTGAAAATACCGAGGTCGTTGCGGCCATTGCCCAACATTACCTGCCCAATGGCCGCGATGATGACACGCCGCAAAGTCCTGCAGGCCAGTGCCTGGCCATTGCCGACAAGCTGGATACCCTCTGCGGTTTTTTTGCCATTGGTAAAGTTCCTACCGGTGATCGGGATCCCTTCGCGTTGCGCCGTGCGGCCTTGGGCGTCTTACGCATCATTCTGGATGCAGAGCTTGATCTGCCCCTGGATAAAACCGTGACCCTGACCCTGGAAGCTTTGGGGCATGGCATCGTCAAAGACCCCACCGTCATCCGCACTGGCATACTGGACTTTTTCCAGGACCGGATGCGGGTCTATTTCAGGGAAGAAGGTTTTCGTGCTGACCAGATTAATGCCGTACTCAGTCGTCAACCCCATCAGGTTCTCGATGCCCGTAAACGCCTGGAAGCCCTGGCACGTTTCCTGACCGAACACCAGGCGGCTGAAGCGCTCGCGGCTCTGATCAAACGCGTCAACAATCTGCTTCGCAAGGAAAATGTGGAAGTACAACACGACCCCGATCCACAATTATTTGAAGATCCCGCCGAACATCGGCTCTGGGAACACTGGCAAGTCATGGCCGGGCCCGTTCATGCCCATCTTCAGCACGCACAATATGCCAGCGCACTGGACCTTCTGGCCGGATTACGTCCTTCTGTCGATACCTTTTTCGACAAAGTCATGGTCCTTGCTGAAAATCCCGAAATACGCCAGAACCGCCTTGCTCTCCTCACCAGACTGCAGGATGCGTTTCTGCGTATTGCCGACTTTACGCAACTCCAGGGCTCCTGATGGCGCAGTGGATCATCCTCGATCGGGACGGTGTCATCAATGAAGACAGTAACGCCTTCATTAAATCACCGGCCGAATGGCGACCCATTCCAGGCAGCCTGGAAGCCATCGCCCGCCTCAACCGGGCCGGTTTTCAGGTGGTCGTCGCCACCAATCAATCCGGCGTGGGACGGGGGCTTTTCGATATTCGCACCCTCACAGCCATCCATCAGCGCATGCGCCAGGAACTCGCCGTTTTTGGCGGACGTATTGAAGCCATATTTTTTTGCCCCCACCTGCCCGATGCGGGTTGTCAGTGCCGCAAGCCTTTGCCGGGCATGTTTCATGAAATTGCCGAACGTCTGCAAATTTCTCTTGAGAATGTCCCGGCTATTGGTGACAGCCTGCGGGATCTTCAAGCCGCCCGGGAAGCCGGGGCCAAACCTATTCTCGTGCTCACCGGCAAGGGCCAAAGTACCCGTCGTAATGCCGAAACTGCTGGATTCCCGATTTTCCTGGATCTTGCTGCGGCCGTACAGGCCATCCTGGGTGTCTCTTGATACAAACCCTGCGTAGCGGGATTTTCTACATCGGCTTTACCTTATGGACAATCATCTGGGCATTTTTCACCCTGTTGACCGTCCCCATGCCCCTTTCCGCCCGGGTCTGGTCCAGCCGCCTCTGGGCGCGAACTGCCGTCCTGTGGTTACGCCTGAGTTGCGGATTGAGTTATCAGGTCACCGGCCTGGAAAATATCCCGGATACGCCCTGCGTCATTGTGGCCAACCATCAATCGGCACTGGAAACCCTGTTACTCTGGTGTCTTTTCCCGCGCCTGTCTTATGTCCTCAAACAGGAGTTGTTCCGGATTCCGGTTATCGGCTGGGGCTTGCGTCTGGCCTGGCCGATTGGTATTGATCGCAGTGCCGGTCGTCAGGCACTCGTGCAGGTCATGGAAGAAGGCAAACTACGCCTCGCGGCCGGATTTAATGTGGTCATATTCCCGGAAGGAACCCGTTATCCCTGCGGCGAAGTCGGGCCCTTCAGCAGCACGGCCGCCGGACTGGCCCTGCGCGCAGAAGTCCCGCTTTTACCCATTGCCGTCAACAGCGGCTGCTTTTGGGCCCGTAACGACTGGCGAAAAAAACCCGGAAAAATGGACTTATGGATTGGTCCGGCTTTTGCGCCAAAGGGAAAATCTTCCACTTTGACCGAACAGGCAGAATCCTGGATTCGCAACACCGTCATGCAGATGCCAGGCGAAGCTGCAAAGCCGTAATTACGCGTCCTGCCACGTCCACACCAGTACTTTTTTCAATACCCTCCAGACTGGGTACAGGATTCACTTCCAATACCAGTGCGTTTTGATCCGCGTCCGCCATCAAATCCACACCGGCAAAATCAAGGCCTAATGCAACAGCAGCTTTCCGGGCAATTTCCGCCCAGGACTCAGGCAGATCAGGAAACGCCGAAGCGCGGCCTCCACAGTGCAGATTACTGCGAAAATCTTCCGCCGCAGATTCCCGACGCATGGCCGCAACAACCTCCCCAAACAAGACAATCACCCTGACATCCTGGCGGCCCGGCAAAAAACGCTGAACCATGGCTTCATGCTGCAGACTCAGAAAAGTATCCAGCATCCCCCGCGCGGCTACCGGAGTCTCGGCCAGACTCACCCCGACCCCCTGTGAACCCTGCAATATTTTGTGAACGAGGGGCGTGCCCAGCATCTGCAAGGCCAGCTCTTTTTGCCTGGATTCCGTGAAATAAACGGTTTGTGGAACAGCTATTCCCGCCGCAGCCAGAGCCTGCAGGGAGGCAAATTTGTCTCTTGCCAGTTGCAATGACTCGGCAGAATTCAGACAAAAAGTACCCTCTCCGGCAAAATAGCGCAGCAATCGCGCCCCCAAGGCCGTTATCGGTCCGCCAATGCGGGGAATGATCGCCGCACAATAAGGAAATTTTTCACCCTGCACATAAAGATCCGCATGGACGCCATTCACAGTCAACAGACACTGCTCAGGGGCCAACAACACGGCTTCCATTCCCGCCGCATCCACCACCTGGAGCAATCGTTGGGTGGAATAAAGCCTGGGAAAGCGGGACAGTACCGCAATTCTTGGAGTTTCCGACATATTCAGGACACATCCGCATGAAAAGTCAGCAACGGGAGCTCACCATGGGCGATGGACCTCTCGATGAAACCTGCCCTTCCCGGCTTGATCTGCTCGAGGCTGCTCCGCGCCTCGGATGTCTGTCCGCAGATTGCCGAAAACAATACCTCCAGTTCCAGAGGATTCACCCGCAAACAGCCAAAAGGATCCTCCGCATTTTTGTTGCGCCAAAATAAATTCGGTAGCCAGCCCTTGCTCTGCACCAGCGGATTCAGGTAAAGCGTCCGGCAACGCTCTGCAATTTGTAATTCAGACTGCTCTTTTTGAATATTTTCCATTGATTTCATTTGATCCTTGGTTTGGTCCCTGCAAATTTGTGCCTGTTCCCGCATGGTGCGGCAAGCTGAACGACAAAACCACTTTCCTTGGCAAAGGAATTATTGTGGAGCATAATAGTCAATTATATAAACAGTTAATAATGTTTATTCGCAATAGCTGGCCATTCGGCCAAGGAGTGCAGCAATGAGCGACAACAGCACGCAGCAAGGATTAGCGGGGCACGGGGCTTTTTTCCAGGACACGAACTTATCGGCCAACGAAGCGGAAGCGGCCACGGCGT
>NZ_JBYCKP010000083.1:0-28756 GCF_057473445.1 Acidithiobacillus sp. TH-A36
CAACGCCCATTCAGGGGCTGGTACTGGGAGAGGCAACGGCGGCTGTGCAGGCGGCTGCCAGATTGCGCGAGGCCGGACTGTACTGCCCGGCAGTGCGCCCCCCGACCGTGCCTAAGGGCAGCGCCCGTTTGCGGATTACCCTCAGTGCTGCGCATCATCGCGAAGACCTCACGCAGTTGGTGACCGCCCTTCGGGAGATTTTATGAGTTGGTATCGGGAACAGACGGGTCAAGGGCCAGCCTTGCTGTTGCTCCACGGCTGGGGCATGGAAAGCCGGGTTTTTGCGGGTTGGCGCCCTTTTCTGGAAAAGCATTTTACCTGCATTTCCTACGATTTGCCCGGTCATGGCCGCAGCCCCTGTACGGCGGATGGCATGCAATGGGCTTATGTTCTGGAACAGTTGACGGACATGCTGGATCGTGAAGTAGAGGCGCCGATTTTGTTGGGTTGGTCTCTGGGTGGGCTGCTCGCCCTCGGACTGGGTCTGACGCAGCCCGCCTCGTTGAAAGGGTTGGTACTGATGGCGAGTTCGCCGAGTTTCCGCCAGCGTCCAGACTGGACGGCAGGGATTCCTGCCGCAACCCTGGAAGATTTTGGCCAGCGCCTGCACAGTGATCCCCAGGGAACCCGCAAAAGGTTTTTAGCCCTGCAGGTTTTGGGTGATCCACAAGGACGACGGGCGCTGGAGGGCATGAGCAACTGGCCGTCGCCTGATCCTGTCTGTCTGGCTGATGGGTTGACTCTTCTCCACGAAGTGGATTTACGCGATCGGCTGGATAGCTTGTCCATGCCGGTTCAGCTGATTCATGGTGCGCAGGACCGCATTGTGCCTCCGGAAGCCAGTTTTTACCTGCAGCAACATCTTCCCGGCAGCTATCTGCATGTGCTTGAAAAGGCAGGGCATGCGCCCTTTTTATCGCAGCCGCAAGCCTGCCGGGATGCTCTTTTGGAGGTCTGGGCATGAATCCATCGACGCCAGCAGATTATCAGCTGGAAAAGCGCGCGATCCGCCGCGCTTTTGACCAGGCTGCCAGCTCCTATGAGGCCAGTGCTGTTCTTCAGGACCAGGTAGGCCAGCAACTCATCGAACGACTGGACCTGGTCAAGCTGGAACCACAATGGATTCTGGATCTGGGCAGTGGCACCGGCCTGCAAAGTCGGCGCCTGAATCGTCGTTATCCCAAGGCACGGTTGCTGGCGGTGGATTTGGCCGTCGGCATGCTCCAGCAGGCGCGACTGCGCAAGAGCTGGCGGCAACGCCAGTACTTTTGTCAGGGGGATGCCGAACATCTGCCGCTGGCGACAGGATCCATGGACCTGCTTTTCGCCAACATGTCCATCCAATGGTGTAATGATCTGGATCGGGTGCTGCGCGAATTTGCCCGGGTCCTGCGTCCCGGGGGGCTGTTGATGTTCAGTACCCTGGGTCCGGATACCCTCACCGAGTTGCGCCAGTCTTTTGCCAGGCTGGATGATCAACCCCATGTCATACCATTTATGGATATGCACGATATTGGCGATGCCCTGGTTCGCCAGGGCTATGAAATGCCGGTGCTGGATGTCGAACATTTTCAGTTGACTTACGCAGCTCTGGAAGATCTTTTGCGCGACTTGCGCAGCATTGGTGCGACCAATGCCACCGTACAGCGACCACGCGGTTTGTTGACGCCCGGTCGTTTGCAAATCCTGCGCGATGCTTATGAACAGTTTCGTAAAGATGGGCGTTTGCCAGCCACCTATGAGGTGGTTTACGGGCATGCCTGGAGTAGTGGACCGCGTCCTGAGATTCGAGAGGATGGCGCAGTTACCCTGCCCTATCCGCAAATGCGGAGGCATATTAAATGAATCTGGCAGAAAGATTGGAAAATCCGCCAGCGCAGCCGCTCCGGAGTCTTTTTGTCACCGGGACGGATACAGGTGTGGGCAAGACGGCGGTGACAGCTGCTCTGGCGCAACGCTGTGCACGTGAAATTGGCCGGGTCGCAGCCTTGAAGCCGGTGGTTTCCGGTGTGGAAGCCAATGGGCAGTGGAGTGACGTGGAAATTCTGCGCACCGCGTCAACGCCCTCACGCTCTTTTGAACAAACCTGCCTTTATGCTTTGGATCCGCCTATCGCTCCGCATTGGGCGGCAGCACAAGCCGGCCTGCCCCTGGACCGGCACAAGATTCAGCGCTTTATTGAACAGCAGTCAGCAGATATGGATGCCGTACTGGTAGAGGGAGCGGGCGGTTTTCTGGTCCCGCTGGGTGATAATTGGAGTTTTGCTGACCTGGCCCTTGGTTTGCAATTTCCGGTGCTCCTGGTCGTAGGTCTGCGCCTCGGTGCCATCAACCATGCCCTGCTTAGCGCCGAGGCTATTCTTGCCCGTGCGTTGCCGCTGGCGGGCTGGGTGGCTAATCATCTTCAACCCGATCTCGCTCCGGGAACCCTGGAAACTTTGCAGCGACTAATGCCCAGCCCCTGCCTGGGAGAAATCCCCTTTCAGGCAGAAGCATCCAGTGTCTGCAGGAGTCAGTATCTGTCTCTTCCGGCGTGTTGGGAATGATGTTAGGATTCAAACGGCTGCCATAAAAAATAGAGGGCAGCTGATCACGGCGCGGCGGGTATTACAGCGGGAGCCGTGGCAGTGAACCGTAGATATTCTGATGGAGCGTGAATGTCATGAAATCATTCAAGAGCATAGCCTTGTTGGTGGGTACCAATTTACTTATTTTTATCACCCTTTCCATTACTTTTTCGGTCTTGGTGAATCTGGTTTTACCCGCTTTTGGCGTAGATCTGCGCGGGGTGGTCAGTGTGACCGATTTACTCTGGGCGCTGGTCATTGGTTTTGGGGGGGCTTTTATTTCCCTGCTGATGTCCAAGCATCTGGCGCGGGCAGGTATGCAGATGCAACGCATCGAGCAACCTCAGTCCGCCAAGGAGCGGCTGATTTACGATGCCGTGGCACAGTTGTCTACGCGTTTGGGCATCCGGATGCCAGAAGTCTGGGTTTACTGGAGTGATGATCCCAATGCCTTTGCTACGGGGCCGGGGCGTAACCACAGCATGGTGGCGGTCAGCAGCGGGCTCGTGAATCTGCTCAATGATAATGAAGTTCGAGCGGTGCTGGCCCATGAAATGGGTCATGTTTACAATGGCGATATGGTCAGCACGACGTTGCTTCAGGGGCTGATGAATACTTTTGTATTCTGGTTGTCGATGTTGGCGGCCCGGCAATTTGATGATCGCCCGATGATTGCTTTTGCGGTTTCCATGTTCCTGCAGGTTGCCTTGTCGTTTTTGGCGCTGATTCCCATCACCTGGTTTTCACGTCGCCGGGAATTTGCAGCAGATCGTTTTGCCGCAGAGCAGATTGGGGCTGGCGCGATGATTTCTGCTTTGCAGAAGCTGCATCAGCGGGCTACAGCCATGCACGTCGAGCATGATGCGGTCCGTGATCCCATGGCGACTGCCTATATTTCGGGTAGCTGGAAGGGGCTTTTTGCGACCCACCCCAGCCTGGAAGCGCGGGTTGCGGCTTTGCAGGCTCTGCAAAAAGGGTATAGTTATTCGTAGTGTTCTGGCTGGGGAGTGATTGTAGATGCACCTGAATATGGGAGTGGACAGCATTGCGCCCTGAACGGGTAAAACCGGTTCTCCTCAGCAGTCAAAATGCCTCCGTCATTTTTCCGGATCCGGAACAAGCCGACAGTAACCTGATTGCAGTAGGGGGTGATTTATCCCGAAAGCGTATTCTTCAGGCTTATGCTCAGGGTGTATTCCCCTGGTTTGGTGAGGAAGATCCCATCTTGTGGTGGTCCCCTGATCCTCGTGGGGTGCTGGAACCCCGTGCCATTCATATCAGTCGCAGTTTAATGAAAAATGCTGAAGTCGCGTCCTGGCAGGTGGTTCTCGATCAGGACTTCGCTGGTGTTATGGATGAGTGTGCGGCTCCGCGTTCAGGTCAGGGCGGGACCTGGATAACTGTCGAGATGCGTAATGCCTATCTGGATCTCTTTGCTGCGGGTGCTGCCCACTGTGTGGAAATTCTTCAACATGGCCAGCGGGTTGGTGGATTATATGGCGTTGAGCTGGGCGCAATTTTTTTCGGAGAATCGATGTTCAGCCGGGTTCCCGACGCCTCAAAAATTGCTTTGGTCTGGTTGGCCCGACATTTGGCGCATTGGGGTTTTGGTCTGATTGATACCCAGTTTTTGACCCCACACCTGCAAAGCATGGGCGCTTCTGAAATTCCACGTGCTGAATTTTTGCAGCTTTTGACCAGATTGAAAGCCCAGGCAACTCAAGGGGCGTGGCAGGAGCTTTTGCCCTGGGAGCACATTTTTTGGCGATGAGTTTTTATATGTCGACCTTGCAAACCTGTCCCTATCTGCCGGAACAGGAAGAATTGCTGGTATTGAGTGATCCGCGCGCAGTGCTGGAAAGCGTGGAATACGATCAACTGTTACGAAAGGGTTTTCGACGCAATGGTCCCGTCGCGTATCGGCCTATGTGTCCGCAATGTGATGCGTGTGTTTCCGTTCGTATCCCGGTGGATCATTTCCAGCCGGACAGGGGGCAAAAACGCACCTGGGCACGTAACCAGGATCTGAGCATGCGTGTGGTAAGGCCTTATCCGGATGCGCAACATGCCCGCCTGTTTGCCGACTACCAGCGTTTGCGACATCCGGATGGCGGTATGGACCAGGATGCTGATCGTCTGTATGCAGAATTGATGACGGATACCAGTGCTGTGGATTCGCGGTTGCTGGTGTTTGAAAAAGACCAGGAGCCCTTGGCTGTCGCTCTGGTTGATCAGCTGGCGCATGGATTATCGGCGGTTTATACGTTTTATCGGACGGATCTGGCGAAGCGTGGACTGGGCACTTTTGCAATTTTAAAGCAAATTGAATGGGCCCGTAAGCAGGGATTTTCACATC
Source organism: Acidithiobacillus sp. TH-A36 (assembly GCF_057473445.1). Lineage (NCBI taxonomy): Bacteria > Pseudomonadati > Pseudomonadota > Acidithiobacillia > Acidithiobacillales > Acidithiobacillaceae > Acidithiobacillus > Acidithiobacillus sp. TH-A36. The sequence continues at coordinate 4,924 of NZ_JBYCKP010000083.1, forward strand.
TGTATCTCGGTTATTGGGTCGCAGAAAGTTCAAAAATGGATTATAAAAGGCGTTTTTCGCCCCTGGAAGGTTTTATCGCCGGTGAATGGCGACTGCTTTCCACCCATCGTTAATCCAGATAGAAAATCACATCCATGCTTAATGCCGCACCGGATATATTCCGTACCTTTTCACCCTGGGCCCTGACCGGCGTATTGGGGCTGCTGGGAAGTGCCTGGGCCCTGTCGGCATGGCAAAAGTTGGGGGTCGGCAAGGACCTGCTCTGGTCGGCTGCGCGCGCGACGTTACAACTGGGAATTATGGGTTTTGTGCTGGGCTGGTTGTTCCGTCAGCATCAACCCTGGTTACTGCTGGTGTTTCTGGTGCTGATGATTCTCATGGCCGGCCGATTCAACCGCAAACGGGGCGCTGGGATTCCGCATGCCTACTGGATTGGTGTCGGTAGTATTGGTATTGCGGCAACGGTCACGCTGGCCTGGATGCTGTTTTCCGGTTTGGTATTCTGGCGCGGCGAATCTCTGGTGCCTATTGGCGGGATGATTATTGGCAATGCCATGAATGCCGTATCTCTGGCGTTGAATCGTTTGCGCAGTGAAATTGATCAGCGCGAGGATATGTTGCTGGCGATGCTGGCGCTGGGTGCCGGACATCGTCAGGCCATGCGCAGTCTCTACGGCATTGTGGTGCGCAGTTCGCTGATTCCTACCATTGATAGCCTGAAAAGTGTCGGCATGATTCATATTCCAGGTATTACAGCGGGAATGATTCTGGCGGGCATGGCGCCGCTTGCAGCTGTTTCCATGCAGTTGGTGGTGATGCTGATGCTGACCGCCTCAGTCACCTTGAGTGTTTCTACGGCGGTCTTGTTGGCGGCACCTTACGCCCTGACATTTTCTCAGCGTACAGAAGGATAATTGATATGGCCGCACTCGCTGGACGTTTTCGTGGTTTTTTGCCCGTAGTGGTGGATGTGGAGACGGCGGGTTTTGACCCAGAGCGTAATGCTTTGCTGGAGGTGGCAGCGGTCATTATCGGTGGAGAAGTGGGACAGCTGAAACCGGTAGCCAGCCATCACTTTCACGTCATGCCCTTTACGGGCGCGGTGCTTGATCCGGCGGCACTGGCTTTTACCGGAATTGATCCTTTTCAGCCATTGCGCGGAGCGGTTTCCGAAGAAGAAGCACTGCGCAACATTTTTCGCGCCATTCGTACGGCGGTTAAGGCTGCACAGTGCCGACGGGCGATTCTGGTAGGTCACAATGCCGCCTTTGATTTGTCTTTTATCAAGGCGGCAGAAAAACGTTCTGGAGTGAAAAACAATCCATTTCATCTGTTCAGTACTTTTGACACCGTCAGTCTGGCGGGCCTCGCTTATGGTGAAACGGTACTGGCCAAAGCGGCACTGGCGGCAGGTTTACCCTGGGATCATGAACAGGCACATTCAGCGTTATATGATGCGCGCCAGACGGCTGAACTATTTTGCAAGATAGTGAACGGCTTTGACCTGAATCGGGAATATTCCTGAAGTTGTTGCAGCAGCAGTCAACACCCGGTGCTTCTGTTAGAATATTGGCATCTACCATTTTAAGAGGGGCAAAACATGCCTTATCGTCTGACAATTGAACCCAGCGGTCACGAGATGGATTGTGATAGTGATGAAACCATCCTCGAAGCGGCACTGCGTCATGGCTTTAATATTCCCTACAGCTGTCGCAATGGTACTTGTGCAACCTGTAAGGGGCGTATTTTAAGCGGCACGGTAGATTATGGAGATATTGAAGAAAAAGTGCTCAGTGAAGCTGAAAAAGTGGACGGTTTGGCCCTGTTTTGCCAGGCTATGCCCCTATCTGATCTGAAAATTGAAGTACGCGAAGTTGGAGCAGCCAAGGATATTCAGATTAAAACCCTGCCGGCACGGGTGGCTAGAATTGAGGACGTAGCACCGGACGTGCGCGCCCTGTTCCTCAAAATACCCAGTACAGAGCGCCTGCAGTTCCTCCCCGGCCAGTATATAGACATTCTTCTGAAGGATGGCGGGCGCCGGGGTTTCTCGCTGGCGAATACCCCCAATGATGACGCTTTGCTGGAATTGCATATCAAGAAAGTAGAGGGAGGTGCGTTCACCGGGCACGTTTTTTCAGCAATGAAAGAAAAGGATATTGTGCGATTTGAAGGACCTTTGGGCACTTTTTTTGTTCGCCAGGAATCAACCCGGCCGTTATTGATGGTGGCTACAGGAACAGGCTTTGCGCCGATCAAGGGAATGCTGGAATCACTTTTTGTTCAGGGATCGGTACGGCCAATTCACTTTTATTGGGGGGTGCGTCATTCTGAAGATTTTTATTATGAAAATCTGTTACAGGAATGGCAGTCGCTCCACAGCCATTTTAATCTGACCAAAATTGTCTCGCAGCCGGATAGCCACTGGTCGGGTCCTACGGGATATGTAACAGAGCAGGTGATTAAAGATTTTCCTGATGCCAGTGCTTTTGATGCTTATATTTGCGGCCATCCGGATATGGTTTTTTCTTTATCTGCGGCTTTAGCTCAGGCAGGATTGGATTCAGAACATATATTCGCAGACGCATTTGTATTTGCCAAAGCAAAAACAAGCTGACATAATAATTTTATTGGCGACTTTAGCCAAAATTTCAACTTATTTTTTCAGGAGTGAGCGGGTATGGAATCTCAAACAAAAAAACGTCATCGTCGCAGTGCCGAAGAGCGCCTTGCTGATTTGGAAGAGAAGCAACGTCAAACGGAATTGCGCCTGCGCGAGCAATTGGCCAAAATTGAGCAGCAGAAAAAGTCCTTGCAGGAAAATCCGCGTGCCAAACGCGAACGTGAAGCACAGCGGCGGTCTTTGATGGAGCGCATTTCCCGCCTGGTACCTGATTGGGAACCTACCCAGATTCTGGCAGCTATTGCCGAAGTACGGGATCGGGTAGGCGATAACCATCATGCCCTGCAGGAACTGGACTCCCATGGAAATGCATTGATGCAGGAACTCAAGCCACGTCGTGGACGGCGTCCGCGCAGCGCGCTCTGAATCTCCTGTAGTTAAAAGCCCCCGAATTACTGAATTCGGGGGCTTTTTTACGTCGGTCATGAGCGTTTGCAACTGCGCCAACGCTTTAACATGGGTACCCGATGGGCCATATAGGCACGAATATACCAAGGTGCCTGTCTTTTGCGCATCAATTGTCTTACCCGCTGTTGCATGGATTCCAGAGTTAATTGGGGGTCCTTGAATGCGCCATCTGCATAGCAGTAACTGCAGTAATCCCGACTGTGGCTGCCATCGCTTTCCGTACCACCGCCTTGCGGATCAAACTGTAAGGGCATACCACAACTTTGGCAGCGGTTTTTTTCGATTTCCAGTTGGCGTAACCATTTTTTCATAAGCAAGTTAGACATCCTCAGGGGCAACCAGTTCAAGAGCCTCAATATAAATATGGGCCATGCCCAGCAAAAATACGACGTTGGGTATAATGAAAACCAATGCGGTGGCAACTCCCATCCCCATGCTGAGCCCGACATTATACAGGGCAGTATTCGCAGTGATGCTGGAATGCGCTGCATGGTCCAGCATAAAAGGGTTACCTGTAATCGCATCCATCATCTGCCAAAACATATCGGCGCTACGGCTCAGTTCGCTGGCCAGAGCTGGGGCCGCAGCGGACAGTGCCATACTGTATCCGGTGTAAAGAATGATGGCGATAATGACTGCCAGACCAGCAGATAAAACTCCGAGTAACAACATCATCAGCAAAATGGAGCCGGGTTTGTTACGGGCAATACCAATAGTGTGGCGCAGGGAGTTGCTGACCGATTCGCCATGCCAAAGCGCTGGACCGGACAGATTGAAAACAATGATGGCCAGAACGAAAACCACGGCATTTATCAACATGGCCACCGGGAAAAGCGGTACAAACAAAATCGCTCCTATTCCTGGTATTTTGCAGGCCAGAAATCCCAGTAGCTCAACCACAAAAATGCCAAAGAGTAAAAGACTTTCGATGATCAGCAAGCCAATCAGCCGGGGTAGCGATTTTAAGCCAAAGCGGAGACTGTGCAAAATCCCAGGTAAGGAGTCACCCCGGGCTTCATGTAATAGTACCCCGCCGGCACCCAGATACCCCACACCAAAACTGACGAACAAAATCAGCATTCCGATGCTGGCACCCAGCATCCCACCTGGCCACTGTACAAAAAATTCGAGGCCCGCCATACCGATAAAAACGGCGAGAACATACACCAAAATGGGTTGCCAGAGGGTGATTCCCCGTAATGCGCGCAGCAATAGCGAAAAAGACAGGTCTCCCTGACTGGGAGAATGACTAAACATGGGAGCTTCCTTTTTCAGTGACCAATCTTGAGGATGAATGCCAAGGATAACGGTTAGATTTTTACTGTAAAGCGACAATCGCCTTTGTTGATGCTACACTGATTTGATATTGACCGATTGGTCGGATGTTTTTCAACTGGCTGATAATATGTGGAAACAGATCGCTGAGGGAATTTTATGGATAATACGCTGGCGATGGTAGAAGGAGAGGGGCGGCAGCGTATCCTCGCTGCCGCCGAAAAACTCTTCTCGGATAAAGCCTTTGATGCGGTTTCCATGAATGCCATAGCCTGCGAGGCCGGTATCAGTAAAGCCAACATTTATCACTATTTCCCGAATAAAGACACGCTGTATCTCGCGGTTTTGCGCGTGGCCAGCCATAATCTGCGCGCGGTGCTGAACGAAGCCGTCAGCGCCCACGGCTCGGTTCTGGATGTATTGCGGCATTTTGCCCGCAATCATCTGCAGGCACTGCTGAACAGGCCGCAACTGGTGCGTTTGGTCTGGCGGGAAATCCTGGAAAGGGGCGCGCCACGGGCACAGGAATTTGCCGAGCAGGGTTTCGCGGATATGTTTTCTGCGCTGGTAGATGTTCTGAAGCTGGGACAAAGCCGGGGCGAATTTCGCCAGGACTTTGATCCAGCCCTGGTGGCTACGCTCCTCTTGGGTGCCAACGTGTTTTTTTTCCAGTCGCGAGACATATTGCGACACTACCCCCCCATTACTTTTGCAGACGACCCTGCCGGATATGATGCGGGTATTGTCGAAATTCTTTTGCGTGGGCTGGTTCCAGCCCCATCCTGAATATTGATTCATAACACAAGAGATTCTTATGGATAAAAATCCTCAACTGCAAGCCCATGTTCTCGTGGAAGCCCTGCCCTATATGCAGCGCTTTCATGGACAGACCATTGTGATCAAATATGGTGGTAATGCGATGACAGAGGCGCATCTGCAAGAGCAGTTTGCCTATGATGTGACCTTGATGAAGCAAGTAGGGATGAATCCTGTGGTGGTTCATGGCGGGGGGCCGCAAATTGGCGCCATGCTTGAACGTCTGGGCGTGGAAACCCGCTTTGTGGATGGCATGCGCGTAACCGATGCGGCGACCATGGAAGTGGTGGAAATGGTGCTCGGGGGTCGCGTCAACAAGGAAATTGTTCAGGGAATCAATCGTGCCGGGGGGCGGGCAGTGGGGCTGACCGGCAAAGATGGGGCTTTGCTCCGCGCCCGACCGCTGCGCAATGCGGTGGCTGATCTGGGGATGGTCGGTGAAGTTGCTGCCGTCAATCCGGAAGTCATTCGCTGGTTGGACCAGGGCGATTTTATCCCGGTAGTGGCTCCCATTGGCGTCGGCGCTCGGGGTGAGTCTTACAATATCAATGCCGATCTGGTCGCCGGAGCGCTGGCCGCCACCCTGAAAGCCGAAAAGCTGATTTTAATGACCAATGTGGCTGGGGTACTGGATAAAGAGGGTACCCTGCAAACCCGCCTGGAGGCCAGCGCAGTGGCACAAATGATTGCCGATGGTCAGATATATGGTGGCATGCTGCCAAAAATTCAGTGTTGCCTGGATGCTGTGGCTGCGGGTGTAAAGGCCGCGCATATTATTGATGGCAGAGTCCCTCATGCCTTGTTGCTGGAGATTTTTACCGACGCCGGGGTGGGGACGCTGATTGCCGGCAGCTATTGAAAAAACTGTCCGTTCCTGATCCGCAGCGTAACAGACACGCTTTTTCTGTGGCAGCCCGCAAGCGGCGTCTGCTAGGCTGGCGGCGAAGTACACTGCCGGTTTTCCTCTTTGATCTCGACAATACCCTGTATGACGCTGACCGTTACTGCTTTCCCTGGATGCATGAGCACATCAATGCCTTCCTGATGGAGGAGCTTGGCCTGAAGATGGAAGCCGCCGATCAGTTGCGGCGCCATTACTGGCGGACTTATGGGACCACCCTCGCGGGTTTGATGCGGCACCATACTGTTGACCCACGGGTTTTCCTGAAAGCCATTCATCCCCCGGTTCTGTCTGCCCAGGTCCCCGAAAATCCGGAATTACGTCGTTGGCTCGTGCAACTTCCCGGCCCCGTATTTGTTTTTACGAACAGCGTGGCCAGTCATGCCTGGCGGGTGCTGGAGCGTTTGGGTGTGGCGGATATTGTGGAGGATGTCTTTGACATGGAGACTGCAGGTTTCCAGGGAAAGCCTCACCATCATGCTTATCACCAGGTGCTTAACAGATTGAAAGTTCCCGCCTGGCGTTGTGTTTTTTTTGATGACACCCTGGCCAATTTGCGGACTGCGCGCTGGATGGGTATGCACACGGTACACATTGAAAAAAGTCGCAGGCGTTCGCGTAGCGCCCATCGCCGGGTTCCATCAATCATGGGCTGGCATTACGGTTTGTCCTGAAACGGTAGTGGGGCTTTTAAGCTTTTTGCTCCAACGTCCCTTGCCTGTTGTTCTAAGGCTCGTCCTGCTGTCAGGAGAGAACTCGCCCTGCGGGCTCAAACAGCTCTTCTGACGGGCGCAGGATTTCGCCAAGAACAACAACGGCTCAAAACAAAAGTCGCTGCAAAGCTTACAAGCCCCACTGCCGTTTCAGGAGACTACAGAAGCGGTTTCAGAAACTTGACCCAACCCGGTGCACCACCGGTATTGATGGTGACCGAAGCGCTGGTACCAATACGTAAGGGCAGCTTTGGATCAGGATTGGTAATCATTACCCGTACGGGCACCCGTTGCGTGACCTTTACCCAGTTACCTGTCGCATTTTCCGGTGGTAACAGGGAAAAAGCATTGCCGGCACCGCCGCTGAGGCTGACCACCGTCCCCTTGAATTTGTGGTTGGGATACATGTCTACCTGAATACGGGCAGTCTGCCCGGTATGAACCCGATTCAGATCGGTTTCCTTGTAATTGGCCTCTACCCAGTATTCTGCATTACCGATCAACGGGAAAAGATCCTGGTTGATGCTGACGACATCACCCACATGAATTTTGTCGACTTTGCTGACCACTCCGGTGATGGGCGCATATAACGTCGTTTCCGCAAGATACATTTTGGCGGTCCCCAGTGCGGCCTTGGCTGCGGCGATTCGGGCTGCATTCAGGCTCTGCTGGGCGCGGGTGGCAGACAAATTGGCTTTTTCGGCTTGCCATTGCGCCATGGCTCCTTTTGCGGCCGTCATCCGGTTGTCTGCTTCCTGGGCAGAAAGGTATTTTTGAGCTGCCAGTGCCGCAGCACGTTGGGCATTGCGCTGGGCGTTCTGGTAAGTGATCTGGTCTGCGCTGACGCGCGCCTCGGCTGCTGCAATGTTGGCCTGAATAGCATCCGTCTGGCGTTCTGCCTGAGCCAGTTCTGCCTCGGCTTTCTCTACATCGTACTGGTAGGCCTCGGGGTCTATTTTGACCAGAGGCTGCCCGGCGTGTACCACTTGGTTGTCGCGCACATAAATGTGAACAATATGTCCGGTCACTCGTGGCGCAATGTTGACCACATGGGCATGGATGTAGGCGTCATCGGTGTTGGGGTAATAATTGGCAATCTGAAAATAGGCATAGGCACCGAAAGCGACAATAATGAGAATGATCAGGACCAAAAAGCGTTTGAGCCAGCGCATAGCTTTCCTTGTGTTGCAATTACAGCAGCCAATTCCAGAACTGCCCTATCAACGAACCATAATATTCCGTATATACTGGGTTCCAGGGCACTCCGGTAAGACAGCAGCGTAACTTCAGTCCTGTTGTGAAATTTTGACAGGTTCGGAAGTAAATCGCATACTGACCGTTCGGTTGATACCTTAACCTAAACACTTCAAGTCGGCAAGATGATGTATGAATAATCTGGATACTAAGGAGTAATCATGAAAAATAAGCAGTGGGCCCGGGCGGGTATTTTAGGCTGTGCCGTTCTCGGATTGTTGGCGGCAACTCCAGCACTGGCGGACGGTGAAGGTTTGCACGTGATTCAGGGCGGCCCTTCGTACTTTAATATTGGTCTTGGTGCTTTTAATGCGGCGGGCGTGAGTCCGGGGCCGGGATATTCCAATGCGACGCTTCCAGAACTCAACCTGGAATACCAAACCGGTGCCAAGTTATTCGGGGTGGGTGCTGTCTATGGGCTGATGGCCAATACGAATGGCGGCTTTATGGGCTATACGGGCTTTTATACAGATGTTGCCTGGGATCACTGGGTGCTGACTCCCGTTTTGGCCATGGGTGGTTATCATCAAGGGCGGGGTAAATATCTGGATGGCACTTTTCAGTTTCGTCTGGAGCTCAGCCTTGATTATCAGTTTGCCAATCAGTCGCGTTTCGGTCTGAAAATCGCCCATATTTCCAATGCCTTTATCAAAAAGAGCGATCCGGGCGAAGATGAAATCATGCTCAATTACTCCATGCCCCTGTCCTTTGGGGAGCATTCCTGATTGGAGTTTTCAGATCTGGATACGCCCTCTGAATTCCTTATGGGTCAGAGGGCTTTCTGCTATCCGGCGTGAAGCCCCAGCTTTTCAAATAAAATCTGGTCATGTCCGCTGCTGGCATTGCTGGTGGTCAGCAATCGATCTCCCAGAAAAATACTGTTGGCACCAGCCAGAAAAGCCAGGGCCTGCAACTCGTCGCTCATGGTTTCCCGTCCTGCAGAAAGGCGGACATAGGCTTGTGGAAAGATGATCCGGGCAGCGGCTATGGTGCGGACAAACTCCAGGCCGTCAATGGGCGTGGCCGCTTCCAGAGGCGTGCCGGGAATGGGTACCAGTGCATTGATGGGAATGCTTTCCGGTGCCTGAGGTAGTTGCGACAGCACCTGAAGCATCCGGGCCCGATCCCGGCGCGATTCACCCATGCCCAGAATACCGCCACTACAGATTTTGATGCCCGCATCGCGGACGGCTTCCAGAGTGTCCAGACGATCCTGAAAGCTGCGGGTATGAATGACCTCACCATAAAATTCCGGGGAGGTATCCAGATTGTGATTGTAGTAATCCAGTCCGGCAGCCTGCAAACGTTCTGCCTGCCCGCTTTTCAGCATGCCCAGGGTGACGCAGCTTTCCAGTCCATGCTCTTTGACCACCTGAATCATGGCGGCGACTTTTTCAATATCCTTGTCGTGCGGGGAGCGCCAGGCTGCCCCCATGCACAGGCGTTGCGCACCGTTGGCTTTGGCGGCAGCGGCGGCACTGCGCACGGCTTCAACATCCATGAGAGCTTCCGGTTTCAGGCTGTTTTCATGATGGACGCTTTGCGAGCAATAACCACAGTCTTCCGGGCAACCACCAGTTTTGATGGACAGTAAGGTGGAACACTGGATGGTATTGGCATCAAAATGCTGACGATGAATTTGCTGCGCCTCAAAAATCAGATCGTTGAAAGGACGTGCATAGATTTCAAGGATGCTGTCCAGGCTGTAAGCGTGCTTAGAAGGTGTCATGTGCGTTTCCGGTTCGTGTCGAGAGCTGCCTGGCGTATTAAACGCCGCCGAGGTTCAGAATGGCATTGACCAGCAGACCTTTCAATAACTCAATGAGTAAAAGGGCCACCAGCGGGCTGAGATCCATTCCACCAATGGGAGGAATAATCCGCTGCAGGGGATAAAGGATGGGTCCGGTAACCCGGTCCAGAAAATGGACAATGGGGTTACGGGGATCTGGCTGGACCCAGGATAAAATGGCGCGAATCAGGATGGCCCAGAACAGCAGGGTGAGTACCAGATCCGTCAGACGAGCGGCTTCAATGCTGATTTCATTCATGCTTTGGTCTTCAGTGACTGACCCAGAGCACGACTGCGCGCGGCGGCGGCAGCCAGGGCACGCTGGGCCAGAGGCCGCAACTGCTCTTCCCAGACCGCCAGACCGGCAGCGGTCGTCCCACCGGGACTGGTGACCTGGTGGCGCAGTTCACTGGGGCTCGCAGGACTGGCTGAAGCCATCTGGGCGGTACCCCACACCGTCTGTAAAGCCAGGGCCCGGGCGGTGACCCGATCCAGACCCTGGAGTACGGCGGCGTCTTCCAGCGCCTCCAGAAATAACAACACATAGGCAGGACCGCTGCCCGCCAGGGCGGTAGCTGCGTCCATCAGGGATTCGTCATGCAACCAGAACACCTTGCCCACCCCAGAGAAAATCTGCTGCACGATGTCGCACTGCGATGCCTTGACCGTTGCCTGGGCGAAAAGGGTCGTCGCTCCCGCTCCCACCTGCGCAGGCGTATTGGGCATGGCGCGGACTACGGCCACATTCTCTCCCAGGATGCGGCTCATTTGCTGGCTGGAAATGCCTGCTGCAACGGATACAAAAAGGACCTGGGCATCTACGAATGATTCTCGCCATTCGCTGATAATCCCATCTACCTGTTTGGGTTTGGCGGCATAAATCACCAGACTGTTCTGTGGCAGCTTTTCGGCCTTGGCAGGACGGCTACGCAGTCCGAATTCTTCGGCAAGGGCTTCACGTCGCTGGGTACTGGGGGCATGTACCTGAATCTGGCTACCTGGTATGCCAAGCTGGCGCATTCCGGAAATGAGAGCGCGAGCCATATTGCCTGCGCCAATAAATACGATGTTTTGTTCAATCATGGTGCCTCCTGGTGACGGCTGCCAAACAAGCGCGTACCCAAGCGGATTTCTGTGGCTCCATGCTCCAGCGCCTGCACAAAATCAGACGAAGTTCCCATGGACAAGGTATCCAGGTCAGGATAATTCCCGCTTTGTAGCAGCGTATTGAATAAGCAGTGCATTTTCTGAAAATTGGCGTTTGCCTGATCAGGGTCGGGATGGACCAATGCCATCAGGCCACGCAAACGGAGAAAGGGGAGTTGCTGGAGGCCTTCTGCAAGTGTCGCAAGCTGAGCAGGTGGGCATCCTCCCTTGCTGTCTTCCGAGCTGACGGCCACTTCAATCAGCACATTCAAGGGAGTCGAAGCTTCCTGTCTGGCGTTGTTCAGACGTTGGGCAATCAGCAGGCGGTCGACGCTTTCGACCCAGGTAAAGTGCCGGGCAATTTCATGGGTTTTGTTACGCTGAATCCGTCCGATAAAATGCCAGCAAATATCCTTCAGATCACGTAGTTCATCCTGTTTTTCCAGCGCTTCCTGAAGGTAGTTTTCACCGAAATGACGCATTCCCAAGGCATGGGCTTCGCGGATGACAGACGCCGGAACCCTTTTGCTCACCGCCAGTAATATGGGGCGGTTGGGCTGCCGTAGAGAGCGTTTTATATTTGCCAGATTTTCAGCGAGGGACATGCTGCTCCATGAAACGTGGGCGAAATGGCCAAGGTCGACTATAGTAACGCGCATGAGTCCCAATGCCCAAATGCCGGGTATTACCATGTCATGTGGAGATTTATAGATGGATATTGCTGAACTACTCAGCTTCGCGGTGAAAAATAACGCATCAGATACGCATTTATCTGCGGGCCTTGCACCCATGTTGCGCATTAACGGCGATATACGTCCCATCAATGTTGAAGCACTGGATGGAAAGGCGGTCCACGCGATGATTTATGACATCATGTCGGATTCCCAGCGAAAATGGTATGAAGAAAATCTGGAAATCGATTTTGCCTATGAACTGCCCGGTATTGCACGTTTTCGGGTGAATGCTTTTAATCAGGATCGGGGACCTGCTGCGGCATTTCGTACCATTCCGGCCAAGGTGCTGAGTCTGGAAGATCTAAATGCGCCAAAATCCTTTACGGAGATTATCAATATTCCGCGTGGACTGATACTGGTTACCGGACCAACCGGATCTGGTAAATCCACGACCCTGGCGGCCATGGTGGATCATATCAACGCTAATCGGCCGGATCATATTATTACCATCGAAGATCCCATAGAGTTCATCCATACGGCTAAAAAGTGCCTGATCAATCAGCGTGAAGTGGGGCCGAATACCCATTCCTTCGAAAACGCCCTGCGTTCGGCGCTGCGTGAAGATCCGGATATTATTCTGGTCGGTGAATTGCGTGATCTGGAAACCATGCGTCTGGCCTTGACGGCAGCAGAAACCGGACACATTGTTTTTGCGACGCTACATACCAGTTCAGCACCTAAAACCATTGATCGAATTGTCGATTCTTTCCCGGGTGGGGAAAAGGACATGGTCCGCTCCATGTTATCTGAATCCTTACGGGCGGTCATTTCGCAAACCCTGCTGAAAACTGCCGATGGAAAAGGCCGGGTTCCGGCTCATGAAATCATGATTGCCACTCCGGCCATTCGTAATCTCATTCGCGAAAACAAAGTGGCACAAATGTATTCAGTCATTCAGACCGGACAAAACCAGGGCATGCAAACGCTGGATCAATGCCTGGCAGATTTGGTGCGTGCGCATAAAATCACCCGCGAAGAGGCGATGCGCCGGGTGCAGAACAAAGACAGTTTCATGAATGTTGCCTGAGGTATATCAAATGTCTGTACTGGATGATCTGCTGGCGTTGATGGTCGAAAAAAACGGTTCTGATTTATATCTTACCGTGGGTTCTCCACCGGTCATGAAAATTGATGGGCGCGCCGTAAATCTGGGTTCAGACATCTTGAAACCCGGGCAGGTGCTCAGTCTCGCTAAGGAAATACTGGGGGTGGAACGTCTGCAGGAATTTCAGCATGAAAAAGAAATCAATATGGCCATTTCAGCTCCCGGCATCGGGCGTTTTCGGGTCAATGGATTTTATCAGCGTGGTGAACTGAGTTTTGTGTTGCGTGCCATTAAAACCCAAATCCCGACCCTGGAACAGCTCAGGTTACCATCCATTCTGAAGGATCTCGCCATGACTGCGCGGGGCCTGGTGCTGTTTGTGGGCGCAACGGGTTCGGGTAAAAGCACCTCTTTGGCTTCCATGATTCAGTATCGTAATCAGAATGCTGCCGGCCATATCCTGACCATCGAAGATCCTATTGAATTCATCCATAAAAACCAGAAATCTATTGTTAATCAGCGGGAAGTCGGTATAGATACGCTTACTTATGAAAGAGCACTGGAAAATGCCCTGCGTGAGGCGCCTGATGTGATTTTGATTGGTGAGGTGCGTAATAGGGATACGATGGATCATGCCATGGCCTACGCAGAAACCGGGCACTTATGCATGTCTACCTTGCATGCCAATAATGCCAATCAGGCTATTGAACGCATCATCAACTTTTTTCCGGAAGATCGGAAAAAGCAGCTGCTGATGGATTTATCCCTGAATCTGAAAGCCGTTGTTTCCCAGCGGCTTTTGCCTATCAAGGGTCAGGCTGGACGGATTGCCGCCATGGAAGTGCTGATTAATACTCCGGCGATTGCTGACCTGATATACAAAGGTGAAGTCGGAATGCTCAAGGAAGCCATGGGGCGTACCAACGACGTAGGCATGCAAACCTTTGATCGGAGCCTGCTGGATTTGTACGCCCAGGGTTTGGTGGAATATGAAGATGCGCTGCGCGCGGCCGATTCGCAAAATGATCTGCGTCTGGCGATTAAGCAGAACTGTTTGCGCCGGGGTATTGGAGACCCGGGTGCCATGCATTCTTCCGAGGACAAATGGCAGGTATAGCAGGAGGCCTTTTGTCTTGCTTGTTCGATGCGCTGGCTGGTTTGGTTCTCCTGGCTTGGCTGGTGCTGTTTTTTGCCCGGGGATATTTCTGGCGCACTGATCAGCGCTTACCGGTCCTGGGCGCCGTATCTACAAATAAGGCTGACGCCTGTGCCACCCGATTCCCGGCCGTAACCGCCATTGTCCCGGCACGAAACGAGGCTGAAGGCATTGGACCCTGTGTAAGTGCCTTGCTGCGCCAGAATTATCCGGGAGATTTACGGGTCATTGTGGTGGATGATCAAAGTCAGGACGAAACCGCGCTGCTGGCGAAAAAGGCTGCGGAAAAACTGGATGCTTCTGACCGTCTGCAGGTTCTCAGCGGAAAAGCTCTTCCCGAAGCATGGACAGGCAAGGTCTGGGCCATGCATCAGGGAACGCTGGCTGCTGATGCTGTGTCGCTACTCTGGTTTACCGATGCGGACATTGTCCATGGCCCCGATGTGCTCACCCGGTTGGTGGACCAGCAGCAGCGTGGAAACCGCGCATTGGTGTCGCTGATGGTGATGTTGTCCTGTCGCAGTTTCTGGGAGCGCCTGCTGATCCCTCCCTTCATTTTCTTTTTTCAGATGCTTTATCCTTTTCCCTGGGTGAATGATGCGCGTCGCAAGCTGGCTGGAGCAGCAGGCGGGTGCATGTTGTTGCGGCGGGATTTGCTGATGCAGGCAGGTGGCCTTGCTGCCATGCGGGGCGCCTTGATTGATGACTGCACTCTGGCTGCCCTGTTGAAAATTCAGGGCCCTATCTGGTTAGGGTTGGGTACCGAAAGTTACAGTCTGCGCGACTATCGTTTTTTCGGCGAAATATGGCGGATGGTGGCACGTTCAGCCTATGTGCAGCTGGAGTTCAGTCCATGGCGTCTGTTGGCGGCGACATTGGGCATGCTATTTCTTTACGCTGTACCGGTGATTTTGTTGATTGCCGGGTGCTGGGAGCAGCAATGGATAGGGCTGGCCCTGTCGGTGTTGACCCTGGCTCTGATGTTCAGGGCTTATTTACCCAGCGTCCGCCTCTATGCACAGAACAGCCTATGGGTTTTGACCTTGCCCCTGGCGGCAATGTTTTACACGCTCATGACGCTGGATTCTGCGCGCCGTCACTATCTGGGAAAAGGGGGCGCCTGGAAAGGGCGCCACTATGACCAGTCTGGAGAAAAAAGCTGATGAATGCCTCAGGAAAGATGCGTTCTTATCGATAATGCAGTAGATAACGCCATTCAAAAGCCATTTTGGCGGCATGCCAGAGTGGATTGGGGAGAACGCTGGCGTGGTCCTTATTGCGAAATACCATGATGCCGCTGTCCAGCGCATCCACAATGCACACCAGTTCAGCCCGGAAAGGCTTGTCAGAAGCCTTGTTCCGGAGATGTAAAACCGCATTGTGCACTGCGGCTTCGGCCTGCAGGTCGGCGGTATGGCCCTGCTTGGGCAGCCAGTCTGGACTGTTGGCGTAGGAGCCTGCATCGCCCACCACAAAAACCCCTGGATGCCCGGGAACCTGACAGTATTCATCTGCCTGGACAAATCCGCCGGGCGAAAGCGGTAAACCGGATTGTTGCGCCCAATCAGGCCCCGTCATGCCGGGCATGAAAAGGATCAGGTCCGCCGCAATTTCGCCACCTTCCGTCA
This sequence comes from Acidithiobacillus sp. TH-A36, assembly GCF_057473445.1. Classification (NCBI taxonomy): domain Bacteria; kingdom Pseudomonadati; phylum Pseudomonadota; class Acidithiobacillia; order Acidithiobacillales; family Acidithiobacillaceae; genus Acidithiobacillus; species Acidithiobacillus sp. TH-A36. The sequence goes on from NZ_JBYCKP010000083.1 coordinate 20,472, forward strand.
TGACCTTGTCTGCGGAAAATCCAGTGATTTTATGACCGAGATGCGTCCTGATCTGGCGTTTTTCCATTTCGGCCAGTAATCCGGCAACCGCTTTGGCGCCCAGGCGGTTACCGGGTTCGGTCATGGGATTAAAAAATACCAGATCGATATGTTCACGCCGGCCGGTTTTGCGCAGATAGCTGTCAATGCCAAACAGCAGCTCAAAAACCGGCCCGCCGCGCACGGCAGTGGGCTCCTGAGGGTTGCCGGCAAAGCCAAAGGCGATAGTGCCCTTGTCCAGGGCCGCCAGCCGGTCGCGAATCTGTTCGGCGGCTTCAATACCGTCACAGATGGCCAGGCTATGTTCGATGCCCGGCAATTTGCGCAGGCCCCGACCACCACTGGCAATCATCAAAACATCGTTGGCTATTTCACCCTGATCGGTAACGACCGTCCGGCCTGCGTCGCGCAATTCCGTCACCCGTCCGGCATGGAAATGCACATTTTTGCGCTGAAAAAACCGGTCCAGAGGAATGCGGAGCTGCTCACCCTGACGGAGACCGGTGGGAATCCAGATCAAACTGGGGTAATAAATGAACTCTGCCTTGGGGGCGATGAGGGTGATTTCGGCATCGGGCAACTGCCGGCGGATTTCCCGCACGGCGGTCAATCCCCCAAACCCTGCTCCTATGATGCTGATTTTGTGCATGTTAGCGATCCTCTCTCATGGGTTTACCTTCAAAAGCATCTTCTCCGATTTGTGAGTATATCGCAAAACCTTTTCCGGGATATTGCACCATAACGGAAGGCAGCATACCGAAAAGTTTTATCCTAAAAACGGCAGATGCCGTGGGCGCTTTGCCGCGACTTTTGTTCTGAGCCGTTGTTGTTCCTGGCGAAATCCAGCGCCCGTCAGGAGAGCTGTTTGAGCCCGCAGGGCGAGTTCTCTCCTGACAGCAGGATGAGCCCTGGAACAACAGGCGAGGAACAACGGAGCAAAAAGCACCCACGGCATCTGCCGTTTTTAGGTTTAAGGATCAACTTGTGCGTCGATACACCAGATCATAAACACTGTGTCCGAGTTTTTCGCCGCGACGTTCAAAACGGGTCGGAATACGATTGGCGGGTCGCTCCGAAAAGCTATTTCCAGAATCCGTATTTATCAGGCCCTGGGTCTGATTGAGGACGGTCAGCATTTGTTCTGCGTAATCAGCCCAGTCCGTTGCCAGTTGTAATTCTCCACCCGTTTTGAGCAGACGCTGCAAGGTGTCCGCGAACTCAGCCTGAATCAGGCGGCGTTTTTGTTGCCGGGTTTTTGGCCAGGGATCGGGAAACTGAATGATGATGCGTGCAAATAAAGCATCTGGCAGGGTTTTCATCCAGGCCGCGACATCATCATGAACAATACGGATATTATCAATGCCCGCATTTTCCATCTGCAACAATAGAGAACCGACCCCTGGAGTATGTACTTCTGCACCAATAAAACCCTGTTCGGAATGTGCGGCGGCGAGGGCGGCGAGATGCTCCCCGTTGCCAAAGCCAATTTCCAGGGTGATGGCCCGTTGCCCATTCCATGGATCCTGCCAGGGTTCCCGGGTTGGGATTTGCAGGGCAGGGAGGGTGTCCTGAATCACCCGACGTTGTGCGGCGGTAATACGTCCCTGACGTAACACAAAACTGCGAATCGGGCGTTGCCCGGTATTGAGCGCTTCTTCCATGACAGGCATTATAACCCGTTTAATGTGCAGGCCTAGAGAGGAGAGCAGGCATGGAACATCCCCTGGTTGGGGTGGTAATGGGCAGCAACAGTGACTGGGAGGTCATGGTTGCTGCGACAGAACAACTGCAGGCATTGAATATTCCCCACGAAAAGCGGGTGGTTTCGGCGCATCGAACCCCAGACCTGCTTTTTGATTATGCCGCGACGGCCGCATCCCGGGGGCTGCGCTGCATTATTGCCGGAGCGGGCGGCGCTGCCCATCTGCCGGGTATGCTCGCCGCCAAAACCATCTTGCCGGTATTGGGTGTGCCGGTTCCTTCCCGGCACCTGAACGGCATGGATTCGCTCCTGTCCATTGTGCAGATGCCCAAGGGTATTCCGGTAGCTACTTTTGCCATCGGCACTGCCGGTGCCGCCAATGCCGGTCTTTTCGCCGCAGCCTTGTTGGCGGCAAGTGATCCGATGCTAGCCCGGCGCCTGCAGGATTTTCGTCACCAACAGGAAGCAGCCGTATTAGCCATGACTTTGCCGGAGTCTGAGCCATGATTTTACCCGGTGCCACCCTCGGAATTCTGGGAGGTGGGCAGTTGGGGCAAATGTTTACGCTGGCGGCCAGGCGCATGGGTTATGGTGTATGGGTTCTTGATCCTGATCCGGATTGTCCGGCGGCGGCCGTGGCAGACCATCATCTTTGTGCGCCCTATGATGATTTTTCTGCCTTGGCGCTTTTGGCGGATCACTGTGCGGCGGTGACCACCGAATTTGAAAATGTCCCTGCCTCAGCCATGATTTATCTGGAAGCGCGAATACCCGTGCGTCCCGGTTCTACGGCGCTGACCATTGCCCAGAACCGGGCGCGGGAAAAAACTTTTTTTCAGGATATTGGTCTGGAAGTCGCGCCCTTTGCACTGCTCAGACAAGAGGATGATGTGGAGCTTGCGGCACGCCAGCTGAGTTTTCCTGCCATCCTGAAAACTACCCGCTTTGGGTATGATGGCAAGGGACAACAGAATGTTGGTACGGCCAGCGAGCTTCCAGCAGCATGGGCCAGCCTGAATACCCCGGAAGCCATTCTGGAGTCACGGATTAAACTGGTTCAGGAATTTTCCGTAGTTCTGGCGCGTTCAGTGGACGGGATGATGGTGTTTTATCCCCTGGCAGAAAATCGTCATCACCATGCTGTGCTTGATCTCAGTATTGTGCCCGCCCGAATTCCAGAGGCACTACAAAATCAGGCTCGACAAAGCGCGGCGCGCATTGCTGAGGCACTAAACTATGTCGGCGTGCTTGCCGTTGAATTTTTTGTGGCGGAAGAGGGCCGTCTGTTGGTCAATGAAATGGCCCCGCGTCCCCACAATAGTGGTCATTATACTATTGATGCCTGTGCCAGCAGTCAGTTTGATCAGCAGGTACGTGCCCTTTGTGGGTTATCCCTGGCAGATACCCGTCTGCTCAGCCCCGTAGTCATGATGAATCTGCTGGGCGATTTGTGGGAAGAGGATGGACCGGATTGGCAGAAGCTGCTTCAGCATCCGCAAGTCAAGGTCCATTTGTATGGCAAGAAGGAAGCCCGCGCAGGTCGCAAAATGGGCCATGTAAATGTCTTGAGTTCTGATGTAGAGCGGGCTTTGGCGGTGTTGGAGACGCTGCGCCAGGACTGGAACTGGCCACGTTAACTGGCATCCGCCGTTTTTGGGATTAATTCCGAACGCGGCCGCTCAACCACTGGGCGATCAGGAGCAGCACGGCGCAACCCAGAAAAAACACCATACTCCAGTGGGTGATGGGCCATCCTGCCAGGCTTTTGCTGCCAGCCAGCGCACAGGAACCATGGCCGGATAAGGTCGAGGCTAAATCATTTCCCAAGCCGCCCAGGGCGGGACTACTCTGAAAAACCTGGACCGAAGAGCAGGCTTCAATCTGATCTGCCGCCATCTGCGTCAGGTGCCACTGCCACCCTGCCAGGGCCGCGCCCAGCAGGGCATATAACGCTGCCAATATCCATAAACCCCGTCGTACCGTGCCTTTCCAGAAAAAGCCCATGGTGACAATGACGATGACGGCCAGATCAGCCAGACGTTGGTAAATACAAATACTGCAAGGCTGCTCGCCGTGTACGAACTGCAGCCAAAGCACCAGCGTAAAGGCAAGAATGCCAGCCAGAATGACCAGAGACGCCAGCCAGGGAGCAAATTTGGACGCGGTCATTGTGCGTGAATAATTTCTGACCATTGTTTGTTATCGGGTAAACCAGGGACATAACGAATTCTGCCATCCTGGCGATAGACCAGAAAAGGCACGCTGGCTCCGGGAATACCGAGCACTTCGGCTTCTTTGTTGACCAAAAGCGAAGCATTGAAATTCAGCACAACACTCATTTTATTTAGTACGGTAACGGGCGCAGGGTCTATGCCCCCTTCTGGACCCCCTTTGGTACTGAATTTGTTTTCATTCAGTTTCAGGGCAGCCAGCGGGTCCTTGGCCGAGAGAATGGCGGCGGCTTTACCAGCGCTGCTGGGTGTCAGAAATCCCACGGTAATGAATCTGACCTGTATTTGCTTGTTATGGATAGGGTTTTGCAGCCAGGTATAGATTTCATGGCAATAAGGACAATTAGGGTCGTAAAAATCATAAATAATCGGCCCCTTGCTGCCTTCCTGAATGTAATGGGTGTGGGTCAGGGCCTGCCAATAATCCTGATCCCCGTCACTGCCTGTTGCTGGTCCAGCGATGGCAACAGTCGCGATTCCCTGAATAATCAGGAAGCCAAGCAGCACCCAGCGGGTCAAGTCAATCCGGGGCAGTTTTTTCGGTGTGAGAACCATGGGGAAATTTCCTTGTATGCTTCGTTGCAAGGCAAAAGAGATCTTATTGGGGTGTGTAGCCTATCAAACATCCCGCGACCCGCCTTTCATGATTCGGGCCTTATCTCTTTGCCATTCCCGATCTTTGATGGTTGCACGCTTGTCGTGTTCCTGTTTGCCCTTGACCAACGCTATTTCTGCCTTGGCCCGACCCTGCTTCCAGTACATGGCCAGGGGGACAATGGTAAAGCCCTTGCGTTCCACGCTCCCGATCATCCGGTTGATTTGCTCGCGGTGCATCAACAACTTGCGGGTTCGGGTAGGGTCGGGATTAATGTGCGTGCTGGCGGTCAGCAGGGGGCTGATATGCGCACCCAGCAGCCAGAGCTCAGCGTCTTTGACAATGACATAACTGTCCTTGAGGTTCAGGCGCCCGGCGCGCATGGATTTGACTTCCCAGCCTTCCAGGACGATTCCCGCCTCAAAACGTTCTTCTATGAAATAATCGTGTTTCGCCTCACGATTCAGGGCGATGGTGCTGCTCATTGCACAACTCCCGTGCCAGTCAGCCGATGATTGTACGTGAAAAAAGGGGTATGCAGAAAGTGGCATTGACTTTACATGCCCTCCTGTGGAATTTTTGCGCAGTGCGAAGGGAGGAACATGGTGGATTCCAGATTGTTGACGGGGCACTTGCTACGACGTCGTACCCGGCAACAGGAGGCTATTCCTGACTGGGTGCTGCTGAATGACATGCAGTCCATTGCCGCATGGCTGGAAACCCGCTTGAGCGCCGCGTCCAGGGAAATTTTACTGGAAAACTATATTTTCGCGGCGGGCCTCTGGCCCCGGCAAATTTTGCGGATATTATGCGACAAAGCCCTGACCGGAGTGGCGGTATATATTACGCTCGATGCCCTGGGCAGTCGCAGCTTTCCTGAAAGTTGGATCAGCGAGCTGCGCCAGTCTGGAGCGCACCTGCATTTTTATCACCGTTTGCAACTGAAGGGGCTGGAAAAGCGCTTGCGGCGTACCCACCGTCGTATTGTCGCGATTGATGGCCAATGGCTGGCCGTTGGTGGCTTTGCCCTGGATGATGAGTGGCTGGATGCCAAACCAGGAAGTCCGCCTTATCGGGACATGCTGTTTGCCTGTCGTGGTGCTCTGGTGGATCGTGGTCGGGAAATATTTTTCCGGCACCGGCCGGAACATCTGCCAGCCCTGCCTGCCGGAGTGAGTGAAGAAAAGGTGTTCTCTCCGGAGTCCTGGGGGGAAGGCCGGTTTCTCGAAGGTATCCCGCCCGCCAGTTATGCAGTGCGCCGACGCTTGTTGGCAGCCATTCGGGGGGCGCGCCAAAGCATCTGGATTGCGACGCCCTACTTCAATCCTGATCCAGTGATATTGCGCAGTATTTATCGGGCGGTGCAGCGTGGGGTAGATGTGCGGCTGCTGCTGGCTGGACGCATTACCGATCATCCACTTTTGCGATTCGGGATTCAGGCGTATTATCAAAAACTGATGCGTAGAGGCGTGCATATTTATGAATATCAGGGCGCTTTCCTCCACGCCAAGTACGTATTGGTAGACCGATCCTGGGCGACACTGGGTTCGGCAAATTTTGATCTCCTGAGTTTGTGGTTTAATCACGAGCTCAATCTGGAACTGCGTTTGGCCCGGGTATCCTTGCTGTTGCACGGATTATTTGTGCGTGAATTTGCCATATCCCGAAAAATCGATCCGGAACCCTGGCGTAAGCGCCCCTACTGGCGACGTTTGCCGGAGTGGTGTCTGGCTCAGCTTGATCGCTGGGTGCAGGCCCATGCCATGGGTCAACGCCGTTATTGAGAGGATGCATGCATCATATTTGTAAAACATCTGTGTTGCCGTACAGCGCGGGGCAGGTTATGGCCCTGATTGAAGATATTCGTTCCTACCCGCAATTTCTGCCCTGGTGTGGCAGAACCCGAATCATTCAGGATCGGGGCGAAGAAGTGATTGCCGAAATCACCATTTCTCACGGTGCGTTTGGCAAATCATTTACCACCAAAAACCGTTATCAGCGCCCCAAGCTGGCTGAAGTACGTCTGGTGAATGGTCCTTTTCGTTTCCTGGAAGGATTGTGGCAGCTTGAACCTGACCCCAAGGGCACCAAGGTGACGCTGGATATGCGCTTCGAATTTGCCTCACGGCTGGTGGGCGCGTTTCTGGAGCCCATTTTCAAACAGGCAGCAGAAACCATGGTGCAGCGTTTTGCGCAAAGAGCGCGCGCCATATACGGTCCCCCCGCAGCCATTCCGGCAACAGGGGACAGTCCATCTTCTTAGGCTTTCGTCCGCTTAGCAGCCTGTCGGATTATTCGCGTAACCCACTGATTCTATTGCACCTGCCATTTTCTGGAAAGTTATTAAACCGTTTAGTAATCAATGTGTTGCGTTTCTTCAAAACCGAAAGTCCGACAGGCTGCTAGGCGTCGGGTTTTTCCGGGCTTTTAACTGTGCCTTTCACATCCCCCTGCACGCCGATGAGCTTGTCGTCCTTGTCAAAAAGGACAATCACCTTGCGAACCTGGGTACTGCTATAGGCTGGTTTATAGCTATAAGAGTAAATCCATTGATGGGGGTGCCAAGGGTCCTTCAGCAGTGGTGAACCCAGAATGGTACGCACTTGCAGCGCATCCATACCCGGATGCAATTCTGCCAGTTGCTGGCTGGTGACGACATTACCCTGCTGTACGGCAACCCGATAAATACTGCAGGCTCCGAGGGAGAGGGCACAAAAGGTAATCAGGGTAATCAGGCGGAGGCTTCTCATAGTCCTTGTCTTAAGCGTCAGGTACCACTATCCTAAACTATTACGCATGGGAATTGCTACGAGCACATGAGCTACGAAAAATTGAATAGTGACGAATTGAAGCGGGCCGGTCTGAAAGCCACACTGCCACGTCTGAAAATTCTCCGCATTTTTGAAGACAGTGATACCCGGCATTTAACGGCGGAAGAAGTGTATCGTCAGTTGCTGGATGCCGGCGAAGAAGTGGGTCTGGCCACGGTCTATCGGGTCCTGACCCAGTTCGAGATGGCTGGTTTGGTCCGCCGTCATCATTTTGAAGGGGACAAGGCCGTTTTTGAAATGAACGAAACCGGTCACCATGATCATATGGTCTGTACGGCTTGTGGCAAGGTTCTGGAGTTTTTTGATGAGGCGCTGGAAGCCCGTCAAAATGAAATCGCCGGAGCTCAAGGGTTTTTCATCAGCGATCATAGCCTGTATTTGTACGGGACCTGTCTGGGGATGCAGGAATCCGGGGTCTGTTCTTTGCAGACTCCAGCCAGCAAATAATTTTCTGAACTTATGTAAAGTTAGTTGCTGAGTACCAGATTATCACGGTGAATAATTTCTACTTCGTCGATATCCCCGAATAATTCCAAAAGAGTCTTGCTGCTTTTTCCCATTCTCAGCAGGACATCTTCATAAGCAAAATTCACCAGGCCACGGGCTATTTCCTGTCCTTCCGGGTCGACGCAGCATAACAGATCGCCGCGCTGAAAATTGCCCTCGGCAGCAGTAATCCCTACAGGTAGCAGGCTGCTACCTTTTTCGCGCAAGACCCTGGCCGCACCGGCATCCAGATGCAACACCCCGTTGGGGCGGAGCTGACCGGCCAGCCAGCGCTTGCGTGCCGCCAGCTTGGCGACGCCGGGCCGAAAATAGGTGCCCAAAGGTTCTCCCGCCCAGATGCGCAGCAAGACATCCTCAGCGCCACCCGGCGCGATGATGGT
>NZ_JBYCKP010000084.1:0-10362 GCF_057473445.1 Acidithiobacillus sp. TH-A36
ACTGCAAATGGAGGGCTGCAGTTTCTGCGCTGGTCCTTGCTGAGTGCACCGGGCAGTCCGGAACGTTACGATAGTTTTTATCTGCAACAAAGCTGGCACTGGGGCCGGCTGACCATGGATTGGGGTGGCAGATATGTCTGGGATACCCTTCCGGGATTGCAGGCCTTTGATCCCCGTAAACTGACGACGGATGTACTGGATGAGGCGCTGGCTCAGTCTGCGCTGATCGCTCGTCAGTCAGTGAGAGGCCGGACATTGACAGCCTTTCTGCCTTACCTGGGATTGCGTTTTTTACTGCGCGAGCACTGGCTGTTGCGTGCCAGTGCAGGGAGTAACGTAGCCTCCCCGGGATTTGATTTGTGGCCGGCTTATCAGCAGAACGCCGCAGCCTTTAATCGTGCAGGTCTGCAAATCCAGAATCTTTGGAATGCCCAGCGCCTGATTCGCAGCAATCAGGGAGATATGGCCTTGCGTTGGGTTTCCGATGCGGGATATATGGAAGCTTTGGGGTATTACGGTACTTTTCAGAACAAATCCATCTCGGTATATGATGCGCTCTCCGGTCTTACCTATCCGCAAAATGTCGGAAATGGGCGCAGCTATGGGGCGAGTCTCAGTAGTCAATGGCGATTTGCCAGAAACTGGTCACTCACCGGCAACGGAAGTTATACACGCAGCGTTTTTTCGCAAAATGTGCAGGGGGTCGGCGGTACATTACTTCCAGTAGCCGGTTTGCAGACGCCAGATACGCCCAGGTGGTCCGCAAATGCCTTTTTGCAGTACGACAGCCCACAATGGCGCGTCTCCATGCAGGAAAGGTATCTTGGTCCACGTTGGGCAGACAGTTTGCACAGGGAACCTGTTCCTGGCTATTTCCTGACGGATCTCAACCTGGGTCACACCTGGAATGGTCCACACCAGTCACTGGATATCGACTTGTGGGTCTATAACCTTTTGCAAAATCAGGGAATTGGTTTGATCAATACCGGTGGCATTACCGTGGACAGCGGCGCCAATTTCTACCCTCTACCAGCGCGAACCATTGCGTTGACTTTACGTTGGCATTACCGCTGAACCTGCTTGCAGATTCGTCGCCTCAGCGAACAATCGGCTTGAAGCGCAAGCGATGGGGCCTGGCTCCCTCTTCGCCGAGTCGACGTTTTTTGTCGGCTTCGTATTCATGGTAGTTGCCGGCAAAAAATTCGACATGACCATCGCCTTCAAAGGCGATGATATGGGTGGCGATGCGATCCAGAAACCAGCGATCGTGGGAAATGACCAGGATGCTACCGGCAAATTCCAGCAGGGCATCTTCCAGAGCCCGCAAGGTTTCCACATCCAGATCATTGGACGGTTCGTCCAGCAGCAGCACGTTACCACCGGCAATCAGCGTTTTCGCAAGATGCAGACGACCACGTTCTCCACCCGATAACTGGCCTACCAGTTTCTGCTGGTCGTTCCCCTTGAAATTGAAGCGACCACAGTAGGCGCGGGACTGAATCTCGAATTTACCAACGGTGAGAATATCCAGGCCTCCCGAAATTTCTTCCCAGACATTGTTTTTGGCCGCCAGGGCATCGCGGGACTGATCCACGTAAGCCAGTTTGACGGTAGCGCCGATACTTACTTCGCCGCTGTCGGCCTGTTCCTGTCCAATGATCATCCGGAAAAAAGTGGACTTACCGGCGCCATTGGGACCAATCACGCCGACGATGGCACCCGGAGGAATCTTGAAGCTGAGATTCTCAAACAGAAGCTTGTCGCCGAAGCCTTTGCTGACATCCTTGAATTCAATGACTTCATTACCCAGCCGTTCGGCAACGGGAATGAAAATTTCCGAAGTTTCATTGCGCGTCTGGTACTCGTAGGAGCTGAGTTCTTCAAAGCGGGCCAGGCGCGCCTTGCTTTTGCTTTGCCGGCCCTTGGCATTCTGACGCACCCATTCCAGTTCCTGTTGCATGGCTTTGAGGCGCGAAGCTTCACTGCGTGCTTCCTGTTCCAGACGTTTTTCTTTCTGCTCCAGCCATGCCGAGTAATTGCCTTTATAGGGAAAGCCACGACCGCGATCCAGCTCCAGAATCCATTCGGCAGCGTTGTCCAGGAAATAGCGGTCATGGGTGACCGCCACCACGGTCCCGCTGAAGCGCTGCAGATACTGTTCCAGCCAATCTACCGACTCGGCATCCAGATGGTTGGTGGGCTCGTCGAGAAGCAGCATGTCGGGACGACTGATCAGCAGGCGGCAGAGGGCAATACGACGCTTTTCGCCACCGGAAAGAGGGCCCACCAGCGCATCCCAGGGAGCCAGGCGCAAAGCATCAGCGGCCACTTCCATCTGCAGTTCTGCCTGATGCCCGTCACTGGCGGCGACAATGGCTTCCAGTCGTCCCTGCTCGGCGGCCAGGGCATCAAAATCAGCGTCCGGTTCGGCATAAGCGGCATAAACGGCTTCCAGTTGTTGCTGCGCGTCGATGATTTCGCCGAGTCCTTCCTCCACCACCTGACGCACGGTCTTGTTGGGATCGACATCGGGCTCCTGAGGCAGATAACCAATTTTCAGGTCCGGCATGGGCAGGGCTTCGCCCTCAAACTCCCGATCCACACCGGCCATGATTTTCATCAAGGTGGATTTCCCCGAGCCATTCAGCCCCAAGACCCCGATTTTCGCGCCAGGGAAAAAAGACAGAGAGATGTCTTTGAGCAGCGCACGCTTGGGCGGTACGGTTTTACTCAGGTGATTCATGGTAAATACATATTGGGCCATGGCGGGTTCCATCCGGGAGCGTGGTGGGTTGATTGCGGGGCAGTGTAGCGCAGACCGGAGGACTTGTGGACACCCTCCCGACAGGTTGCGTTAGCCAGCGGTGTTTGTTCCTTTGTGACATTGGGTGTAACATTTTTGGTAATAAAGTTTCTAAAATCTTCACGTGTAAGTTTTCATTGAATTTTTCTGGATTACTCCTTTGTCTGCTCGCCCGGATTATGGGGCCTATCCACTTGTTTTTGGAGGGTATATGGGACTGACTTCTGACGATACAGAGTTGGGTATGATGCTACCGTTGAGAAGCGGGCTCAGTATTGCAGAATATCAGCAAATTCTGGTTGAGGAGTTTGGTGAAGCTGTCTTTGAAAATATCCCGGCGATGCTATGTTCAGAGAGGTCTGCGGAGGGGCTGGGAGATGCCGTAATTTTTTCGGCAGACAGCAATGATTCTGGCGCACACTTTTATTTTGATGGCTGTGAATCGGAGAATCTGCTTTTCCGCTTGAAGGGTGTTCTTGCGCAGGAAGACTATAAGAAAGCCCTGATTTTTCTTGAATTGGGTGACTTTATTTATATGTTTTTTTCGGATCTGAAATACATGTTTGAAGGGCGTTATTATTTTGATGTGCCGCGTATGATCTACCGCAGAGCCTCGCGTAGAGCCAAACGTGTCAAGTTGGATGGTGCTATTACCATACGCAAGGCGGGTGGTGCTGAACTGGTAGGGCGGCTACACGATTTCAGTCCCAGCGGTGCCAGCTTTTTTGCGCCCAAAGGATTGTTTCGGCCTGGTGAAAATGTGCTTGCTGAATTTACCATTGCTGACTGTGGAACCTGTGAAACGGTGGTTACTGTTGTTCGTATTCAAGAAGAAGGGGCTCCAGCGGGTCAGTGCCTGGTCGGAATCCGGATGTCTCTCACCCGCGATCAAAAAAAACGTGCCGAACACTTATATTTATGTAAAAAAGCCGAGGAAATTCAGAAGCGCCCGGAATACTCGAGAAATACGCGCATTTTTTAATAAAAAATTTTGATTGCTTAATTTTTCATGAAATTCGTTGAATAACAGATTAAGAAAATAATGATATTATTATAATGTGCTGTTACTTGTCGTTACATTTATGATATATAAGAAAAACCTTCGTTTCTCTGTTTGCTCTTCCCTCCCAGAACTTGTATCATTTTCATTACAAGTCCAGGCTGGTTGTCTGGAAAAAATATAATGGCTATCAGAATAAACGTAGTGAGGTTGGAGTAAAAGTTATGTCTACTACAAAACCTGATAATGATCAGGTAGGGCAAAAAGCGGCGCTTATAAAGCAAGTGGCACTCTCAGAGTGGGCATGGGTAATGCTCAAGGAGCTGAGTGTTTTCTATGGGGTAAGCCCGACGGAAACGCTGGAAAGCCTGGTGCTGGATGCGGTTCTGTCCAAACAGGGAGGTTGTACGGCTTTTTGCAGCGATGAATAGCTCCTTTAAAAGTTCAGATAATCTGGTCAGTTTTTTGGGATTGGATCGTGAAGATTTCATTTTATTAGACCAGTATTGGGGTTTATTTGCCCAAAGTGCAGAACAGCTGGCCCGGGATTTTTATAACTATCTGTTTTCACATCCGGCTACCGCCGCAGCTTTCAGAAACTTTTCAGAAGCAAAGATTGAAGCCCTGGTTCAGCGTCAGGCGGAGCATGGATATGATCTTCTGAACAACCAACTGAACCCTTCCTGGCAGACTGCCATGCAGCAACTGGGTGCCAAGCATCACCATTTAGGCATTGATCCTGCCTGGCTGGCCGGTGGCTACACCATCTACTGGCGGCATTGGCAGCCGATTTTGGAAAAGCATGTCCCAACCGAACACCATTCGCGTCTGGGACAAATCCTCATCAGCCTGCTGATGGGTGACTTGATGAGTCAGTTAAGCGGCTACGCCCGGGCAGCGCGGGAAACGGATGGTGAGCGAAGCGCCGTTTTTGATGTGTTGCTGGATACCCTGGCAAGCACCCGTATTGAAAAAGATACCGATAACACCAGTCTTTTACAGGTGTTATGTGAGCGCTTGCCGCGTAAAAGTCGTTATATCACCCTGGCTGGCTATTTTCTGTGCTCCAGTAGAGTCAATGATCTATTAACTCTGGAAGCTTCGGCCGGTTTGCGCTTGTCCATGCCCTATCTACCTTATTCTGCAGAAGATCCCTGTTGGCAGGCCTTACAACAAAACCAGGTCCTGGTTTACTCAAGTGATGATCCTGCAGCACCGGAATGGATCCGGAAATTGCGACCCCGCGTTCAGGAAATGGTGTTTCTGCCTTTTTCGTCGGGTGACTTGCAAGGTTTAGGTTTTATTGGCGCTCGGGCAAAAGGATATTTTAAAAGAATCGGGTCAGATTATTTTGAGGCGTTTGCCCATCTCGGCGAGATCGTTTTGCAATTACGTAATCGCATGCTCCGGGATCCCTTGACTCAGGTTCCCAACCGTCTTTTATTTATGGATCGCCTGGAAATCGCCCGCCGGCAGGCCAGTCGAGACGAGACTTTACTCGGGGTAGTGCTGCTGGATCTGGATGCTTTCAAGCCGGTCAATGACCGTTTTGGACATGGCGCCGGTGATCGTTTGCTGCTTTCTGTCACCCAGCGGATTCGTCAATGCTTGCGTTCTGGCGACACCTTGGGAAGATTGGGAGGGGACGAATTCGGTCTGCTTTTTCCGTCGCTGGGTTCCATAGACGACCTGGACTTCATTTGTGGACGGATTTTGGAAGCCGTGCGTACGCCTGTGGAAATCGATGGTGAGTGGATTCATGTGAGTGCCAGTCTGGGCGTGACGTTATATCCTCTGGATGAAGTATCCGTAGAAACCCTTCTGGCGCATGCGGATATGGCATTATATGCGGCAAAAAAACAGGGAGGGGATCAGCTCAGTCTGTACAGTCTGACTCTGGATGAGGCCGCACAAAATGCGGCCAATATGCGACTGCTGCTCGAAAGGGGACTTAAAAATCATCAGTTGGTGTTGCATTACCAGCCAATCGTCAACAGTTTTGGTGGCGTATCGGGGGTTGAGTCTTTGCTTCGGATTCTTGATCCTGAACGGGGTTTGCTGGGTCCCGCAGCTTTCTGGGCCGGTCTGGATCATCATCGTTATGCCCGGGACGTGGGTATTTTTGTGATGGATGCCGCTTTTCGGCAAGGTCAAATCTGGCAGCAACAAGGACTTGCCTTGCGTGTTTCCGTTAATATCAGTGCCCATCATTTACTGGATGCACGTTTCCTGGACGATCTGGAAAAAGCTCTACGAAAATATCCCGGTTTACCTGCTGAGCAGATCGAAATCGAAATTACCGAATCAGCACCACTTAAGGATCTCATTCATGCCCAGGAGCGACTGGCGGCCTGCAATGATTTGGGTGTGCGCGTGGCGCTGGATGACTTTGGAACGGGGAACGCTTCTTTGACCTATCTTCAGCAGCTCCCCGCCCAGTCCGTCAAGCTGGATCAAAGCTTTGTCCGCGACATGATCAACGACCCCAAGGATCTGGCTATTGTGGCAGCTGTGATTACTGCCAGTCGTATGTTGGGTCTGGATGTGATTGCGGAAGGGGTGGAAACAGAAGCCCATGCCAAATTACTGGCGAAAATGGGTTGTGGTCACTTGCAGGGATATCTGTTTGCCAAGCCCATGCCCGGAGAAGATATTCCCCTTTGGCTGCGGCAGTTCAAAAGTCTGAATTTGAGTATGCTCAGCCATTCTTCCATTGATATTTTGCCGACTTTGCTGGAAGGTCATGGACAACGGACCGAGAATTTTCTGCTGGCCATGCGCGAACAAAAATCCATTCCGCAACATGTATTGGAACAGGATGCCGAAGAAAAATGCCATCTTGGACGCTGGCTGAAGGGGGACGGATCCTTGCGTTTTGGCGATCAGTCCGAGTTTTTACAGATTTTGCAGCGCCATGAAAAAATACATCATCTGGCACGCCAGTCAAAACTGGCGCTGGATAACGGAGATATGGTCAATGCTCTCTATCTGGGCTCAGTTCTTGAGTGTGAAAACAATAAGATGATTAAGGAGCTGCGTAGTTTGGTCTATGTCGAAGAGAGGGATATGAAGGGTGGCCATTGTACCCAGCATTAAGCGCCAGAAACGCGCGATTCAGGAAGTATTGGGGGTAGCATGCTGCAGCCCGAACGGTCAGTAAAACATCGGGATTGGCGATTTGTGCTGATTGCTGTGATAGCTGGTCTGGGTGGCCTCCTGTTTGGTTATGGAACCGGGGTGGTTGCGGGGGTTTTGCTCTTTCTGGCGCATGACTTCCAGCTCAATGGCAGCATGCAGGGATTGTTCGTGGCGGTGGCCTTGGCTGGTGCCGCGTTGGGCGCCGCTATTTCCGGGTTGCTGGCAGACCGATGGGGACGGCGCCGGATTTTGCTGGCAACTGCCGCACTGTTTGTTTTCGGAAGTCTTTTGGCAGCGTCTGCCAACAGTGTGGCACTCCTTTTTCTGGGGCGCGCCTTTCTGGGACTGGCTATTGGGGTGGCTTCAACGGTGACCCCGCTTTACCTGGCTGAAATTACCACGCCAGAGCGGCGCGGGGCCATTGTCACCATTAATCAGCTTTACATCAGCATCGGGATTTTCATTTCCTATGGGGTAGATCTCCTGTTTAGCGACCTTGGCAGTGGCTGGCGCTGGATGCTGGGGTTGGGAGCCTTGCCCGCGCTTATTCTTTTTGTGGGAATGTGGATGTTGCCGGAGAGTCCGCGCTGGCTCATCAGGCAAGGGCTCATCGATCGGGCCAAATCCGCTTTGCAGTATTTGCGCAGTACGGCGCTGGTGGCAGAAGAGCTGGAATCCTTACAGCTGGGCAATGCGAACACCGAGCCTATGGCGTTGCGTAGCCTGTTCAATAACCGGAAACTGCGTCGCCTGATGGTCATCGCTGTGGGCCTGGCCGTTTTTCAGCAGATCACCGGCATCAATATCGTTTTGTACTATGCGCCGAAGATTTTGCAGGAGACTGGATTGTCTTCTCCTTTCATGGCCATTCTGGCGACGGGCGGCATTGGCTTGGTGAATGTCCTGGCGACCATCATTTCCATGCGCTTTTTGGATAGTCTGGGACGTCGCAAATTGTTGTTATGGGGATTGTGGGGCATGCTGTTCAGCTTGCTGGGCCTCTCGCTGGAGTTTTTAACGAATTTGCAGGGAGCGTTGGGGGCTGCGCTCATCGTTGTGACCTCGGCGGTATTTGTCGCTTTTTTCGCGATGAGTTTAGGGCCGATATTCTGGTTGTTGATTTCTGAAATTTTCCCGCTGGCTATTCGTGGTCGCGCCATGAGTCTGGCCACGGTGATCAACTGGCTGGCTAACATGCTGGTGGCTGGAGTTTTTCTGGATCTCGTTGGCGCCATTGGCCGTGGTGCAACTTTTCTGATTTACGCCCTCATGACTTTTTTGGCCATACTGTTCACCCTGAAGCTGGTGCCAGAAACCAAAGGCCTGAGTCTCGAAGAAATAGAGCGACAATTTATTAGTATTCCTTAATAGAGGAATATGGATTATTTGTTGTGTTCTTTTAAGCACAAGTCCTTGTGCTATTTTGTCCGCATTGGCGAATCCTCTTCCACAATAAGCATGGGTTTCATTGTGGCACGAACATTGCTGACCTTTTTGTCCGTAAGGCGAAGGTCAACGGCATTCCCACGTTGTTGGTCGTCGTTTATTTCAAAATATAAATATTCAGCCAAAACATCGCGAGGTGATAAACATGTATCACGGCCATAAAATTTCCAGAAATACGCTTATTGTCGCAGCAGCCATGCTTGGGTTATCCCCGCTAGCCCATGCCGCCAACTGGTTCGAGTTGCAGGGAACTTCTCCTGCCAAAGCCCCGTTATTTGGTGTTTCGGGATTTATTGAGCCGAGTTTATATGCACAATCCGGCCAGGAAGACAGCCTTGAAAAAAATCAGATTCCGCATATTGATCTCATAGCTCCAGGATTTTCGCAAAGCACTACCGCTAATATTCTGCGGGCCCGAATCATGTTTCGCGGAAACCTGAACAAGCATATTTCCTATTTTTTTGGTGGGGAGTTTGGTGATAATGGTTTCACGCGTGTGCGTGGCGGTTATCAACCTGGCCTCATTGATGGGCATTTTACCTTCAGTTATATTCCAGGGGCCAGAATTGAAGCAGGTCTTATTCGTGCACCAAGCGCCGAAGGAGCCATGCAAGGATTCATGAGTTATAACTTTGTGTTGTCATCGACAATGATTGGGCAATTGATGCAGCAACCAATGTATAACTCCAGCAATCCTTACAAAATCAATCCTGACCTGAACGCCTATTTGATTAATGGTCAACAGACTCTGGGTGTTAATGCCTTCCGCTATCCAGGCATCATGGCTTTTGACTGGTTCCGTAACGGTCATTGGGAATTTACCTATGGCGCCATGATCGGAATGTTTGGAACCGTGGCTGCCGGTAACCAATCGAGCAGTCCCCTTTATGCTGCGCGTCTGCAGGAAGCTTATATATTCGGGGGGAAAGGACCCTTCCGTAGCGATGTGCAGGCGGGTATCTGGTATCAGCATGCCAGTCCTGAATTGAATGACGCCAGTTACAGTATGAATCGCTACGGCGTGGATGTGCAGTATTTGCAAGGCTATATGCACCAATGGGGCCGGCAATTCCGCTTCCAGTATATGCGTGGTACCGGCTGGATATCGGCAGCTTCGGCATTCAGCAGCGCCCCTGGTCTGGCTGCGCCACTGACCAACACCCAACTTTATCCCGGCAGCCAGAACACGGCCAATGGTTACATGCTGGAAGGCGGCTTGTTTTTGACCAGGCATATTGAAGCGAATTTACGTTATGACTATTACGACCGCTTGCCGAATGATCCGGCACAGCAACGCATATTCAAAACCTGGGCTATTGGTCTGCAGTATCACTTCACGCCACTGACCAAAATCATGGCCGGTTACTACTTCCGGACGCTGGGTGTACCGCATCAGCCTAATCCTGTTGCGAATAGTATTTCCGATGCCGTGGATAATGAATTTGCCATGCAGGCGATGATTGCCTTTTGATGAAGATAACGAGGAGATGGTGATGTTATTGAAGAGCTTTTTGAAGGTGGCCGTATTGGCCAGCGTTTTGCCGGTGATGGGCATGTTGGGCATGGCCACTGCTTCGGCCAATGTCGATTCAGCCAATGTTTCGATGCTCCATGATTTTCATTTTAATCACCCTGCTTTTATACATGACTTGCCTTTTGCCGAGCATCATGTGGTGATCCAGGTCAGTCAGGATAATCCGGCCCGTTGGAATCTTACTTTGAATAATGCGCAAAACCTGCTCAATTATTTTGGTCAGGAAAAGGTTCAGATTGTTGTCGTGGCATTTGGGCCGGGCATCAAAATGTATCTTCCCAACAGCCCGGTGGCGAGTCGCATTGCCGCGATTAATGCTGAGGGGGTGGAGTTCGATGTGTGCCATAACAGCATGGAAGAGTTCAAGAAGAAAACTGGCCATCTTCCCAAGCTGGATCACTCTGTGGTTATTGTGCCGGCAGGAATCGTCCGCATCATGCA
>NZ_JBYCKP010000085.1:0-2684 GCF_057473445.1 Acidithiobacillus sp. TH-A36
AGGCCAAACGTGACGAAGAAGATTCCAAGTTCCTGAATCATTTTGTTCAAGAGTTGGGCGTGGATGAAGATCTGGCGCAACTGCTGGTCAGCGAGGGTTTTACCTCCATTGAGGAGGTGGCTTATGTGCCGGTTGCCGAGATGACGGAAATTGAAGGGCTCGATGAAGAACTGGTCAGCGAACTGCGGCGTCGGGCGCGCGATATGCTTTTGAACAAAGCCATTGCCCAGGAAGAACAGGTGGCATTAAGTGAACCTGGTGAAGACCTGCTAAGCCTGAAAGAAATGGACAAAGGCCTGGCTCATCTGCTGGCCAGCAAGGGTGTGGCCACCGCCGAAGATTTGGCGGAGCTTGCAGCCAGCGAGTTATGTGAGATGGTCGGGATTGATGAAGAGCGTGCGAAAGCTCTTATTCTGGAGGCGCGTGCGCCCTGGTTTACTTAATACGAACCCTGTGAACGCATTGTGCGAACAAGTGGTTTTGGAGAAAGAGGATTATGACGGTAACTGTCGCCAATTTTGCAGCTGAATTAGGTGTAACCCACGCGCGCTTGTTGGAGCAGTTGAATGCTGCGGGCATCGTGAAAAAAACGGCAGACGATGTAGTCACTGAAGACGACAAACATCGGTTGCTGGCTTCATTACGCAGTGCCCATGGAGAAGGAAGTGGCGAGCTGCGGCGGATCACCCTGAACCGGACCAGCACTTCTGAAATCAAGCAGTCAGTCGGCGCGGGAAAATCCCGTACGGTGCAGGTGGAGGTCCGGCGTAAAAGAACCTACGTCAAACGTGAGGTGACCTTAGATGAACCGTTAGAACAGCTGCCGGTTGCGGAAACTCCGGTTGCTGAGCCGGTCAAAGCCGTCGAGCCGTCTACCCCCGAGATCGAAACGACGCTGGCGAGCTCCGTTGACGTGGCCGTCACGGAAACTGTCCAGGACTCAGCCGCTCCTGTTGCCCAGCAAGCTGCTCCCGAAGCGGTAGAATCGGTAGCGCAACCCGTGGTGACAACTCCCGAAGCTATACCGGCAGTGGAACCAAAAGCGCCAGGCGCTGAACGTCAGACTGCTGCCCGTGCCCATAGCGAACGCGCTACGGTACCGGATCGTAACCGTGCCCCAGTCAGCGAACGCCAGCGTCCCGCAGCAACTGCCCCGGCGAAAGCACCATCGGCCCCGCCGCGTGGAAAAAAAGCAGGCCCGGCAGGTCGCGCAGAGGATGATCGTTCCGGTGCCGGACGACGTGGTCCGCGTCGTAATGAAGAGGGTGGTAATGCCGATGCTTTAGCGCGTCGGCGCAAACCCGGAGACAAGAAAAACCGGAATCGCGGTGCGCAGATGGGTAATGAAGCCATCATGGCACCGGTGATCCGCGAAGTGGCCGTCCCCGAAACCATTACGGTGGGTGAGCTGGCCAGCCGCATGGCGATCAAGGCTACGGATGTCATCAAGGCCATGATGAAAATGGGTGTGATGGCGACCATCAATCAGGTGATTGACCAGGAAACGGCGGCTATTGTCGTTGAAGAATTAGGTCATAAGGTCAAGATGGTTGCCATGACCAGTCCCGAAGCCTTCCTGATGGATGAAGACAGTTCGGAGACCCCGATTATTGGCAGACGGCCCCCCGTGGTCACGGTAATGGGGCATGTGGACCATGGTAAAACCTCACTGCTGGACCGGATTCGTTCGGCGCAGGTAGCCAGTGGGGAAGCAGGAGGAATCACCCAGCATATTGGTGCTTATCATGTGGAAACGCCCAAAGGCATGGTGACTTTTCTGGATACGCCAGGTCATGAGGCCTTTACCGCCATGCGGGCCCGAGGTGCTCAGGCTACCGATATTGTCGTTCTGGTAGTGGCGGCAGATGACGGTGTGATGCCGCAAACCATTGAAGCCATCCATCATGCCAAGGCGGCACATGTGCCGATTGTTGTGGCCGTCAACAAGATCGACAAACCCGGAGTGGACCCTGAACGGATCCGACAGGAGTTGGCAGGTCATGAGGTGGTTCCTGAAGAATGGGGTGGAGACGCGCAGTTTGTGAATGTTTCGGCCAAGGCGGGTCTGCATATTGATGATCTCCTGGATGCGATCCTGTTGCAGGCGGAAATGCTCGAACTGGATGTGCAGAGTAATGGTCCGGCCAAGGGTGTGGTCATTGAGTCCCGTCTTGATCGGGGTCGGGGTGTAGTGGCCACGGTACTGGTTCGGCAGGGTACCCTGCATGCTGGGGATATGCTCCTGGCGGGAGCCCAGTTTGGGCGCGTGAAAGCGCTGGTCAATGATGCCGGACAAAGTACGCAGGAAGTAGGCCCCGGGTTGCCAGCTGAAGTTCTTGGCCTCAGTGATGTTCCCCATGCGGGTGACGAGGTCGTGGTAGTGGCCGATGAACGCAAGGCTCGTGAAGTCGCGTTGTTCCGTCAGGGCAAGTTCCGCGATGTGCGTCTTGCCAAAAACCAGAAGGCTTCCCTGGAAAGTCTTTTCGAAGCTGCGGCAGACGGTCAGTTGCAGCAGCTGAATCTGTTGATCAAGGCTGACGTGCAAGGCTCGGTGGAAGCACTGAGTACGACGCTGGAACGCCTTTCTACATCTGAAGTAAAAGTGACCGTGATTCACGCGGGTGTGGGAGGTATTACCGAATCGGATGTGAATCTGGCGGCAGCTTCGCAAGCGGTGCTTATCG
>NZ_JBYCKP010000086.1:0-14952 GCF_057473445.1 Acidithiobacillus sp. TH-A36
GGTTGGGGGCCTGCCCATAAGGATAAGTGGCCATCCAGGCAAGACTTTCCGCAGAGGCTGTGCCTGCTCCCGCCAGCGAAGTCAAAACAGTGCAGAGGCATAAACATATTTTACGGCGCATAAGTGTTTATTCCTTGGTAACACATGGTTATGTTCTGGTAATAAAAAATAACCATTACTTATTGAATTTATTAATTAATTTTATTATGTAGTGAATTTCCATGTTAGGCAATGCTGATTGATCTAACCTTCTGCAACTTGCCTGATCTGGATGGGCTTGGGTGCAACGCGTTCTGCTTCTCATGAAAAATTCTGCTAAGATCCTTTGGTCAAGGCATTTCGGATACATTCAATGGAAACCAGCAATCCCCCCAAGCGGCGGCTTGAGCCGCTCTGTGACAAAATATCCCTGCCGGTGATTCGCGCGGTGGTCGATGATTTTTACAACCGTATTCAGGTGCATCCGACCCTGGCTGAGCCCTTTTCCATTGTTCAGGACTGGGACTTGCACAAGGATCGTCTGGTGCATTACTGGTGGACGGTATCGGGTGGGCTGCCTTACAAGGACTACCGCTATGCGCTGGGGGACAAACACGCCCCGGTGGGAGTCACCAACCCTTTGGTGGATGACTGGTTGGCTTTGTTTCACGAGACCATGCTGGACCACATGGACGCGGATTTAGCGAAGCGCTGGCACGGCATGGCTGCCGGCATTGGAGAGTCCCTGCGTCTGATGTTCGCGCCTCGGGAGCCTTAAGGAGTCATCATGCAAACCTACAATATGCACGAAGCAAAAACGCAGCTTTCCCGACTGGTTGAGAAGGCTTCCAAGGGGGAGTCTTTCGTGATCGCCAAGGCCGGGAAGCCCATGGTGAAGGTCGTTGCGCTGGAAACGCCGGAAGTATCACAGCAGAAGCGGTTTGGGTTTCTGTCCGGTCAGATCCGGGTGCCGGATGATTTTAATACGATGGCTGCCGAAGAAATTGCGGCCTTGTTCGAGGGGCGCCTGTGAAGCTGCTGCTGGATACGCATTTGCTGCTCTGGGCTATTGATTGCGCAGGCAACGGTCGAGGGACTGGTACTCTTGACCAGTGATGTGACCCTGGAACGGTATCCGGGGCCGGTCAGGCTAGCCTAACGAACTTGGCCATCTCCCGGCGTTCTGCGATGAGTTCATCCGCAATATGAACCGTGGATGGGACAGGAGAAAAGCGCCCTTCGATGCGCGCCCAGATGGCATCCGGTTTTTCCAGTATCAGCCGGTTGTCCTCTACACGGGCCACCATGGTTGTTCCTGGAGTTAGACCCAGATCTTTGCGCAGGACTGCAGGAATAACGAGGCGTCCTTGCAGCCCTAATATAACTTCAACATGTTCATGGGAAGGTGTCATGGGTAAATTATGGCCCGACTCCATTAAATATGCCACATACATCTGTCGACGACCGCCACAGACAAGATAGTGGCACGGCGTATAGACCTCTACCAAAAGATGCGACCGCATCGCCATCGTAGAGTACCACCCCTCCCACAAAAGTGGTCCCTGTGGCACTTTCCAGTTTTTGCAACCCTTTGAAATCGGCGGCGGTGACGGTGGCGGCGGCCTTGACCTCGACACCCGCCAACTTTCCGCCGGACTCCAGCACAATATCCACTTCAGTGCCGTCCTTGTCGCGAAAATGGTGGAAGGTTACAGGTTCATCCCGCCAACTGGCATGGCGACGTAGCTCCTGATAGACAAAGGTTTCCAATAGTTGTCCATAGAGGGTTCGATCATCCCACAGCGCTGCCGCGTCCACGCCAAGTAAAGCGCAGGCCAGGCCGGTATCGCCCAAATGTAATTTAGGTGTCTTGATGAGGCGACTCAGACGATTGCTGTGCCAGGGCGGCAGTTCTTCCAATAGAAATACCCGCGCCAGCAGGGTCATATAGTCGCGGATAGTTGGGCGGCTCAACTGGAACGGTGCGGCCAGGTCGGCCACGTTCAACAGACGAGCGCTTTGCCCGGCCGCCATTGTCAGCAGGCGTGGCAAGGCCTCCAATGCGTGAATGCGGGTGAGATCGCGTACATCGCGTTGCACCAGGGTATCAGCGTAATCCCGGTACCAACTCGCGCGACGGCGCGCCGTGGCCCGCGCCAAAGCTGCCGGGTAACCGCCGGCCGCCACATGCTCAGCCAGCATTTTACCGAGACGCTGTCCGCAAGCTCCCGTCTTGAAACTATTCCCGAATAATGTGGAGAGAAAATTGGGCTCGATCCCGGTCAGTTCCGCCTGAGCCAAAGGGTGCAGGCGCAGGATCTCCATGCGTCCCGCCAGGGAATCCGCCAATTTGGGCACCAACAACACATTGGCCGAACCGGTGAGGATAAATCGTCCCGGCTGCCTTCTGCCATCCACTGCAGCCTTGAGCGAGGTGAACAGGTTTGGCACGCGCTGAACCTCGTCCAGCACTACCTTGTCGGGCAAGTCCGCCACGTATCCGATGGGATCAGTCTGGGCCGATGCGCGCTGCGTATCGTTATCAAAACTGAGATAAGTATACCCGGCAGCATCGCCTACTTGCCGGGCGAGTGTGCTTTTGCCACATTGGCGCGGTCCGTGGATTAATACCACTGGTGTGTCGGCCATGGCTTCGATGAGGCGTGGCTGCAGGAATCGAAAATATAGTGGTGTATCCATCATCGGCCAAGTGTAACTTTAATGCCGGCTATATGAAAGTTTCATGGCGTCCAAATGAAATATTTTTATTCGCCAATTGAAAGAGTCATCCGGCTCTGGGCGTCACCCTGGTCCAGAAAAAAGCGGTAGGCGGGATTGCTGCTTTCGGAAAAATGCGGATAGCCTACCTTGCTGAGCATTGCTTCAAAGCGCTGCAAATCCGTATCAGGGACTTCAAAACCGGCCAGGACGCGCCCCAGGTCCACCCCGTTATTGCGGTAATGAAACAGGCTGATATTCCACTGGCCGCCCAGCTTTTCCAGAAATTCCATGAGCGCCCCCGGCCTTTCCGGGAACTCAAAGCGGTAGACGCGTTCGTTTTGTGCTTCGCTGGCATGACCGCCGACCATGTGGCGGATGTGCAGCTTGGCCATTTCGTCCTCACTGAGGTCCAGTGCCTGGTGCCCGTTTTCCTGTAATTGCCGGAGGAGGGCGGCGGCGTCTTCCCGATTACGAATGGCGACACCAACAAAAATATGGGCGCAATCCCGGCGGTGCAGGCGATAGTTGAATTCGGTGACGACGCGCTGGCCGATTGCTGTACAAAAGTCCCGGAAGGCACCGGGCGTTTCCGGAATGGTGACGGCAAACAGGGCTTCCCGGGCTTCGCCCAGTTCGGCGCGCTCGGCAATGAAGCCCAGCCGGTCAAAATTCATGTTGGCGCCAGAGAGCAGTGCGACCCAGGCCCCGCCCCGTCCAGGGTCTTCAGCTGCCTTGCGTTTCAGCCCGGCGAGGGCAAGAGCGCCAGCGGGTTCCATGATGGAGCGGGTTTCATCAAATACATCCTTGATGGCGGCGCAGATTTCATCATTACTGACCCGGATGACCTCATCCACATATTGCTGGCAGAGGGCGAAGGTGTGTTCACCGACCTGTTTGACGGCCACACCGTCGGCGAAAATGCCCACCTGGGGCAGCACGACCCGTTTCCCGGCCTGCAGGGACTGATACATGGCATCGGCTTCAAAAGGCTCGACGCCAATGACGCGAATTTCCGGGACAATGGACTTGAGGTACGCGGCTACTCCGGCGATCAGCCCACCACCACCGACGGGCACAAAAATCGCCTCCAGACCGGCGCCCCGCTGCCGCAATATTTCTGCCCCCACGGTTCCCTGCCCGGCGATGACCAGAGGATCATCAAAGGGGGGGATGAATACCATGCCCGATTGCTGTACCAGTTGGAAACAGTGGGTCTGGGCGTCAGAAAAGTTATCGCCGTGCAGAATCACTTCGGCGCCCCGTGCCCGCACCGCATTGACCTTGATTTCGGGAGTGGTGGAAGGCATGACGATGATGGCACGAATGCCCAGTTTCTGGGCGGAGTAGGCGACGCCCTGGGCATGGTTGCCCGCGCTGGCGGTAATGACTCCGGCGGCTTTTTCGGCGGCGGAGAGTTGGGCGATTTTGTTGTAGGCACCGCGTAGTTTGAAGCTGAATACCGGTTGCAGGTCTTCGCGCTTGAACAGAACCTCGCGCTGCAGGCGTGCACTCAGCTTGGGTGCGGCCTCCAGCGGGGTTTCCCGGGCGACATCATAAACCCGGCTGCAGAGTACTTCCCGAAGCAGGTTTTTCACGATTTTGGCTGCTCCCGGGGCTGGAGTTGCATGAGTTTGCGGAATTCGGCAATGTCCGGGGCTAGCGTGGCATTGGCTTTTTCTTCCATGGCTTCATAGCGGCGCAGTACTTCTTCACCCATTTCCGTCAGATGCGCACCGCCGCCATGACTGCCGCCGGTAGCGGTGCTGACCACGGGTGCCAGAAAACTGTGATTCATGGTGTCTACCAATAACCAGGCGCGTCGGTAACTCATGTGCATACAGCGGGCTGCAGCGGAAATGGAACCGGTTTCGCGGATATGGCGAAGCAACTCGGCTTTGCCGGGGCCAATGGCAATGGCTTCTGCCAGTAAAACCCGCAGGCGTGGTTGCAGATGATCGCTCATGCGTTGTTCCTCCCGTCAAAATAATCCAGCAATGTGTGCGGTAACCAGTCCAGACGTCCGGGAAAAGGCCCGGACATGAAGCCTACATGCCCACCATGTGGGGTTTCGCAGGGCGTTATCGCCGGACTCAACAGGGCCTTACGAACGCTGGCTATGGGTACAATCGGGTCATCCGCGCTGTTTAGCAGCAGGGTAGGCACGGTAATATGACGAAGCAGGGGAGCGGATGATCCTGCTTCCCAAAAACTGTATGCGCCTGCGAAACCGTGTACCGGTGCCGTAAAATATTCGTCGAAATCATACAGGTTTTTGGCGGAAAAAACCTGTGACCAATCTGCCAGTTCCGGATAGCGTCGCTGCAAGCGGCGTACGCTTTGTTTCATGTTTGTCAGAAAGTAACGATTGTAAAAACGGATGTTGCCTTTCTGCAGAAATTCAGCAGTCGCTACCAGATCAATAGGGGCACAGACGCCAGCGGCTTTGCTGAGAACCGCGTTGGCGTTGCCCCCCTGTTCACCAAGATATTTCAGAAGGGCATTGCCGCCCAGGGAAACACCCACTGCATAACGCTTATTGTCGGGCAGTATCTGCGCAACCTTTTCCAGCATCCAGGCAATTTCGGCGCTGTCGCCAGCGTGATAACTGCGGGGCAGGCGATTGTCGATGCCACCGCAGCCGCGAAAATTGATGAAACAGCCGCCCCATCCCCTGTGGCGCAGGGCACTTGCCAGTGCCAGTGCATAATGCCCCCGTGAGCTGCTACCCAGGCCATGAAACAAAATGACCACAGGTGCTTGGGGAGGGGCGTCTATCCAGTCGACGGCTACTTGATCTTGATCGGGTGTGTTCCAGATTTCACGACGCAGGGGAACCTTGCCGGAGCGGGCGAAAAAGGGCGCCCAGATGGTTTGTTGATGCCCACCCCGGGACCACCAGGGTGGCTGAAAGTCACAGGACAACTTCAATCTTCGATGTAAGCGTCGTGCTGACGGAGGTAAGCCTCAAGATCGTCAATACAGCTTCCGCAACCGCCGCCACAACCGGCGTGGACCATCAGCAGTTCCATGAAAGGTAAAGGTTCAGCGCGTTGGCGCTCCAGAATTTCCATAAAAGTGGCGGCCGAACAACAGCAGTATGGGCTGTCATCGGCTTCCTCGGGTGCGGCAGGCATGATAAAAACTTCACCTCTTGGCAAGGTATGCTGGAACAATGTTATACATTAGCCATTGCGGGCGCAGGGTGCAAGACTTCGGCGGCGGATTTTTGCAGGGGGTCGATTATTTTGCGCCTGGGACTGGTAAAGTCTGAATCATGCTATAAAATGGCCCTATTGGGTGAACTGGATCTTGTTTGTCATAAAAAGTTCATAAAAGTGCCGCACTATTGTCATATTTGTGAGTCATAATAAGGAAGGTTTGCTATCGTTTTTGCACGGAGAGCCCTGCATGTTAAGCACTCAATCTCACGGCAGTACCGATCACGTGACTAAGAAAAAAGATCGTTCCTTGCGACTTTATCTGGCACGCCATCAGGACGAAGTGGAAGCAGCGCAACGTTTACGTTATGAAGTGTTCAGTGCCGAGTATGGTGCCCAACTCAGTGGTGGGCCGGGTCTGGATCAGGATGAATATGATCCTTTTTGTGAGCACCTGATTGTAGAGGATGAAAACCGTCAGGAAGTAGTGGGTACTTACCGCCTGTTCCTGCCCGAGAAAGTCCCTTCGGTGGGTCGTTATTATGCCGAGACAGAGTTTGATTTATCCCGTCTGCTCGCCCTGAATAGCCGGATTATGGAGCTGGGTCGTTCCTGCGTACATCCCGATTACCGTCAGGGTGGGGTGATTACCCTGCTCTGGTCGGGGCTGGCCGAGGCCATGTCCATGTGGCAGATCGATTACCTGATGGGTTGCGCGAGTGTGCACAGTACCGATGGCCCGGCCCTTGGGGCCCTGTATCAGCAACTTCAGCAATATTTGACTCCGCAGGAACAACGGGTTTTCCCACTGCGCGAGGTTCCGGGTTTTGACCGGCTGGCAGAAGTGGAAGCCGCTTCTTTGCCTTCTCTTTTGAAGGGATATTTGCGGGCCGGTGTCCGGGTGGGAGGAGAGCCGTTCTGGGATCCCCAGTTTCACTGCGCGGATTTTTTTGTGTGGTGTGAATCCAGCCTCATGACTCCCCGTTATCAGCAGCGCTTTCTGGAACCGGTGGGCCGCAGAAAATGAAAAGGCGTAAACAAACGCCGGCTCCGGTTCTTATTCACTACCCGGGGCGGCGTTTGCGGCGTATGCGGCCCAATGTCATGCGGCGTTTTTGGCGGGTTCCTATGTTGTTGTTTTACCTTTTGTTGGCTTACCCGCTGGCTCTGTGGACTTGTGCCCGCAAAGCGCAACCTGATGCTTCCAGTTATCGGGCTTTTGCCTGGTGGAGCCGTCGCGCCTTGCGGGTTTTGGGAATTCGCCTGCGTGTAGATGGTAAAATCCCGGCAGAACCCGTGATGATTGCCGCCAACCATGTGTCTTATCTGGATATTCTGGCTCTGGCGACCTTGATTCCAGGCCGTTTTGTGGCGAAAAAGGAGATGCGTGACTGGCCCTTTTTCGGGATCATGGGGGTCTGGCTGGGGACCTTGTTTATTGATCGCAGCGATGCCCGGGCCAGTCAGCGCACCATGCGTCAGGCCAGTGACATTATTATGGCAGGAACCAGCGTGGTGCTGTTTCCGGAAGGAACCACCAGTGATGGTAAATCGGTGGGCGAATTTTATGCCGCGCCTTTTGAAACAGCCGCAGCCGCCAAAGCTGAAACGGTTCCGGTGGCCCTGCGTTATGAGGATGTGCTGCAACCGGGGCAACCGGATGGATTGTGTCCTTTTGTTGGGGACGACAGTTTGTTCGGACATCTCTGGCGGCTGGCCGCTGCCGCACCCTTGACCCTGCGTGTCGAGTTTCTGCCGGCCTTACCCCCTGAGCTGGGGCGGCGACAATTGGCGCAACAAACCCGTATGGCAATCAGTGAAGCTTTGCAGCGCATGGAACAGGGTGCTTCGGTGACTTATCTGCAGCCGCGTCGTGGGCGTCATCCCCTGCGCGATGCCTGGGCAGCCTGGCGACGCAGTCACGGCGGCTGAAATTTAACTCTTTTCAACCCCCGGCAGCGGCCGTTTTAGGTTCAATCTTGAAGGGACTGGCTTGCAGGGTTCCAGCCATGCACCGTATCCACGAGGGTCGCAACATTCTCCAGGGGGGTTTGGGGCGTGATTCCATGTCCCAGATTGAAAATATGGCCTGTTCCAGCCCCATGACTTTCCAGAACCCGCAGGGCTTCCTGCCGTACTCCTTCGGTGCTGCCATATAAAGCAACAGGATCCATATTTCCTTGCAGGGCAACCTTTTGACCCAGCCGCTGCCGGGCGACATGCAGTTCTGTACTCCAGTCGAGTCCGATGACATCGGCACCACTGTCGGCCATGGCTTCCAGCCAGTTGCCACCGCCTTTGGTAAAGATGATGACGGGAACCTTTCTCCCGTCTGCTTCGCGGCGCAGGCCGGCAATAATCCGGGTCATATAGGCCAGAGAAAACGCTGCATAGGCGGGAGTGCTGAGGCTGCCGCCCCAGGTATCAAAAAGCATGACAGCCTGGGCACCAGCAGCAATCTGGGCATTCAGATAGGCGGTTACTGAAATGGCAAGATGCGCCAGCAAATGGTGCAAGGTGGCGGGATCGCTGTAAAGCAGGCTTTTGATATGGATGAAATCCCGGCTGCCACGGCCTTCGATCATGTAGCAGGCGAGGGTCCAGGGGCTGCCGGCAAAACCGATGAGGGGTACGCGCCCATCGAGCTCGCGACGAATCAGGCGTACGGCATCCATCACAAAACGCAGTTCATTTTCAGGATCAGGTTGACTGAGACGGGCAATGTCCGCCGCAGAGCGCAGGGGCTTTTCGAAAACCGGGCCTTCTCCTTCCTGAAAACTCAAGCCCAGACCCATCACGTAGGGGATGGTGAGAATGTCCGAGAAGAGGATGGCGGCGTCCAGGGGAAAGCGGTCGATGGGTTGTAAGGTGACTTCGCAGGCCAGTTCCGGCGTGGTGCAGAGGGTCAGAAAGTCACCCGCCCGGGTGCGGGTGGCGCGGTATTCCGGGAGGTAACGTCCCGCCTGCCGCATCAGCCAGACCGGAACCTGATCTACGTTCTGCTGCAGGCACGCGCGCAGAAAACGATCATTGTGCAGGGTACTGGCCATAATCCTTAAACTCCCAACTGATCGAGAATACCCTCGGCGGCTTTGCGGCCTTCATCCACGGCAGTGACCACCAGATCCGAACCGCGCCGCATGTCGCCGCCCGCAAAAATGCGGGTATTACTGGTCTGAAACTGGGCATTGGTGCGAATCCGGCCGCGCTCGTCGGTTTCAATGCCGTGTTCTCCAAACCAGGAGGCGGGGGAGGGATCAAAGCCAAAGGCAATGATGACCACATCCGCATCCAGAATCTGTTCGGAACCGGGGATGAGTTCGGAGTGACGGCGACCTTTGGCGTCGGATTCGCCCAGTCGCGTTTCCACCATACGGACAGCCTTTGTACCCTCTTGTTCAGTGCCGATAATTTCGACGGGCTGGCGATTGAAGAGGAATTTCACGCCTTCTTCTCGGGCATTGGCGACTTCCCGCCGGGAGCCGGGCATGTTTTGTTCATCGCGACGATAAGCACAAATGACGCTGCTGGCGCCCTGACGCACGGCAGTCCGCACACAATCCATGGCCGTATCGCCACCACCCAGTACGACGACTTTTTTGCCGGAAAGGTTGATGTAGGGCAGAGTCGGGTCCGGAAGCTGCATCAGATGACGGGTGTTGGCAATCAGATAAGACAATGCCTTGATGACGCCGGGGAGATGCTCACCGGGGAGATTGCCGGTCTTGGCGGTATAGGTGCCCATGCCGAGGAAGACGGCATCAAAGTCGTTCAGCAGTTGTGCCAGGGAAATGTCTTTACCTATTTCTGTTCCCAGTTGAAACTCAATACCCATTTCCTGCAGCAGATCAGCGCGGCGGGCAATGACTTCCTTTTCCAGCTTGAAGGGTGGAATACCAAAAGTCAGCAACCCACCCACGGCGGGATAGCGATCAAAAACGGTGACTTTGGTGCCGGCACGATTGAGAACATCCGCACACCCTAGTCCTGCAGGTCCGGCTCCGACGACGGCCACCTTTTTACCGTTGGGGCTGACGGTACCGGTGCTGGGACGCCAGCCGCGTGCCAGGGCTTCCTCGCTGATGAATCTTTCGAGATTGCCGATAGTGACGGCTCCGTAGCCATCATTGAGGGTGCAGGCGCCTTCGCAAAGCCGGTCTTGCGGGCAAATGCGTCCGCAGATTTCCGGGAGGGTATTGGTCTGATGGGAAAGTTCTGCCGCTTCTTCAATGCGGTTTTCAACAATCAGCTGCAGCCAGTTGGGAATGTAATTGTGCACCGGGCACTTCCATTCACAATAGGGGTTACCGCAATGCAGGCAGCGGTCGGCCTGGAGCTTGGCACTGTCCAGATCAAAACTGGTGTAGATTTCCTTGAACGCTTCGCGGCGTTCTTCTACGTCCAGTTTTTTCGGGTCCTGCCGTGGGTCTTCGATGAAGGCAAAATGGCTCATAATTTTTCCTCGGGATAGCGCTGAGAATCAGCTGGCTTCTTCCAGCAGAACATCCAGCTTCGCTGCCTTGGGCACCACGAGCCAGACATCACGAATGAAATGGGACCAGTCTTTCAGCAGGCTGGCGGCGTAGCTGCTGCCGGTTTGGGCAACGTGGGTTTCGACATGACGGCGGAGCAGGGCCGCATAGCCGCGCATGGATTCGGTCTCGATGCGGTGACAGTTGACCAGTTCGCCATTGACCTGATCGGCGAACTGCCGGGCCTGATCGCGGACAAAAGCGAGACCACCTGTCATGCCCGCACCAAAATTGACACCCACGGAGCCGAGAATGATGACCTGGCCTCCGGTCATGTACTCGCAGGCATGATCCCCTGCGCCTTCAATGACGGCAATGGCCCCGGAATTGCGCACTGCAAAGCGTTCTCCGGCGCGCCCTGCGGCAAACAGGCGTCCACCCGTGGCGCCATACAGGCAGGTATTGCCGACAATGGCAGAGTCCTGGCTGGCATAACTGGTCCCTGCCGGGGGGGCAATGACAATGGTGCCGCCGTTCATGGCCTTGCCCACATAATCATTGGCATCCCCATGCAGTTGCAGAGTTACACCCTGCACGCAGAAGGCACCAAAAGACTGACCGGCCGTGCCCGTCAGTTCCACATGAATGCTGTCATCAGGCAGGCCACTATTCCCGTAACGGCGCGCGATTTCCCCGGACAGGCGGGCACCGATGGAGCGATTGACGTTGCGGATTGGATAGTGCAAACGGGTGGGGATTTTGTCTTCCAGTGCCGGACGGGCATCCTTGACCATCTGTTCGGCCAGTTCGCCCTGATCAAAGGGCGGATTCCGGTCCTGGGTGTGGAAGTTGACATCGGCATTGTGCAGCTCTGCATTGGCGAGTAGCGGCAACAAATTCAGACGCTCCTGCTTTTCAGTCTGGGCTCCACCGATTTCCAGCAACTGGCTGGCACCAATCAGTTCGTCAAAGCGGCGGATACCCAGCTGCGCCATGATCTGACGGGCTTCTTCGGCGACAAAGCGGAAGTAATTGATGGCCATTTCCGGCAGACCGGTGAAATGCCTGCGCAGGGTTTCATCCTGGGTGGCAATGCCGGTAGCACAGTTGTTGAGATGGCAGATACGCAGATATTTACAGCCCAGGGCAATCATTGGTGCAGTGCCGAAGCCAAAGCTTTCCGCACCCAGTAAGGCCCCCTTGATGACATCCAGACCGGTTTTGAAGCCACCATCAGCCTGCAGGCGTACCCGATGCCGCAACTGGTTGCGACGCAGGGTGACCTGGGTTTCGGCAAGTCCCAGTTCCCAGGGGGATCCGGCATATTTGACCGATGTCAGCGGGCTGGCGCCGGTACCGCCATCATAACCGGCAATGGTAATGCGATCGGCATAAGCCTTGGCCACACCCGCAGCAATGGTGCCGACACCCGCTTCGGAAACCAGTTTGACGGACACGTAAGCCTGGGGATTGATCTGCTTCAGATCAAAAATGAGCTGGGCCAGATCTTCAATGGAGTAAATATCGTGGTGGGGCGGGGGGCTGATCAGGGCCACGCCTTCCTTGGCATAACGCAACCGGGCAATGATGCCACTGACTTTGTGACCGGGCAGTTGACCCCCTTCACCGGGTTTGGCCCCCTGGGCAACCTTGATCTGCAATTCTTCGGCATTGACCGCATACTCTGGCGTCACACCAAAGCGCCCCGAAGCAATCTGTTTGATTTTGCTGACCTTATTGTTGTGGTAGCGGGCAGGATCTTCGCCGCCTTCACCCGAGTTGGAGCGCCCACCAATGCTGTTCATGGCAATCGCCAGGGCTTCGTGGGCTTCCGGCGACAGCGCCCCCAGGGACATGGCTGCCGTATCAAAACGCGGAGTAATGGCTTCAATGGACTCCACTTCACCGAGGGGGATGGGTTGCGCAGTGCTTTTCAGTTGCAGCAAATCCCGCAGGTTGGTGACCGGACGTTCGTTGACCAGCCCTGCAAACACCTGGTAATCCTCATAGCGTCCGGATTTGACGGCTGTTTGCAGGCTCTGGACGACATCGGGATGGTAGGCATGATACTCACCCCCATTCACATATTTCAGTAATCCACCGACGGGCAGGGTTTTTCTGGGAATGTAGGCATCGCGCACCTGCTGGCGGATATCGGCTTCAAGCAGTTCAAAACTGGCCCCGGCAATCCGGCTGACGGTACCCTTGAAACAACGCTCCACCACCAGTTCATCCAGACCCAGGGCTTCAAAAAGCTGGGTACTGCGATAGGAGGCGAGGGTGGATATGCCCATTTTCGAGAGGATTTTGTAGAGCCCCTTGTCGATGCCCTTGCGATAATTTTCCAGGGCCTTGACCAGGGTCAGGGGCTGACTGAAGGCGTGCCGTTCACTGAGGCTGCGGACAATGGCATAGCTGAGGTAAGGATAGACGGCCGTCGCCCCATAGCCAATCAGGGTGGCAAACTGATGGGGATCGCGGGCATGCGCCGTGGCTACGACAATGTTGGCTCGGGTCCGTAAGCCCGCATCAATGAGTGCATGATGAACAGCCCCTACTGCCATGAGCGCCGGAATGTAAAGGCGATCCCGCTCCAGGGCATGATCGGACAGCACCAGAATGACGGCACCATGGCGGACAGCGGTAATTACTTCTTCACAGAGCGCTTCAATGGCCCCACCCAGGTTGCTGTCTGCGGCCGAATAGCAGAGGCTGAAAGTCTGACTGCGAAAGGCCGGTTCTTCACGACTGGTCAGGGCGACAAAAGTACTGTCTGAAAGAATGGGTGACTGAATTTCGATGCGGCGGGCATATTCGGGGCGTTCTGCGAACAGATTGCTTTCGCTGCCAATCACCGTATTCAGGGACATTACCAGGGCTTCACGCAGGGGGTCAATGGGGGGATTGGTGACCTGCGCAAACTGCTGCCGGAAATAATCGGCAATGTGGCGTTTCTGTCCGGAAAGTACGGCCATCGGGGTGTCGTCGCCCATGGAGCCCACCGCTTCCTGAGCGCCTTCGGCGAGAATGCGGATGACCTGATCTTCTTCCTCAAAACTGACGCCAAAGGCCTTTTCGCTGAGCAGCAGGTCGGTAACGGGGAGGGCCGGGGTCAGATCATTGTCATCGCGATGCAGATGCTCCGCAAATTCATCCAGCCATTCCCGATAAGGATGACTGTTCATGATTTCGGTATCGATGCTTTCCGAGTCGAGGAAGCGTCCGCTGGCCATATCGACCGCGACCAGCTGGCCGGGTCCGACCCGGCCCTGCACGGCAATATCCTGATGCTGGTAGTCGAAAACGCCTACTTCCGAAGCAATGTTGATGATGCGGTCTTTGGTGATAACATAACGCGCTGGCCGCAAACCATTGCGATCCAGGGCACAGGCGGCGATGCGGCCGGTGTTCAGAACCAGACCGGCGGGGCCATCCCAGGCTTCCATGCGCATGGAGTGATATTCATAAAAAGCCCGCAGAGCCGGTTCCATATGCGGAACATTATGCCAGGCTGGGGGCACCAGCAGACGGATGGCCTTGAAGAAATCCATGCCGCCCTGCACCAGCAGCTCCAGCATATTGTCGAGACTGAAGGAATCACTGCCACCGCCTACCGCCGGAAGTACCTCAGCCATGGGCAGCAGGTCACTGTGCAATTGCGCTTCCCGGGCCTTGGCCCAGAGGCGATTACCCTGCACCGTATTCAGTTCGCCATTATGGGCGAGAATCCGGAAAGGCTGGCAAAGGCGCCACTCCGGCCAGGTGTTGGTGGAAAAGCGCTGGTGATAGGTGACCAGTGCCGAGCTGAAGCGCGAGTCGCGCAGGTCGGGATAAAATACTGGAAGATTTTCCGGAAGGACCAGGCCCTTATAGCCGATTACCTGAGAAGAACAGGTGACGGCAAAAAATTGCGGGTCTGCGACGAAACGCTTTTCTACCCGGCGACGCAGGCGATACAAAAGCCGCTCATGCGTATCCACGTCCTGATCTTCGGGCAGGCCGACAAATACCTGCCAGACGGCTGGCAGGCTGCTCAGGGCTTCTTCTCCGCAAGCCGAGTTGTCGGTCGGTACCTGCCGCCAGGCAACACTGCTCAGGCCGAGATCCCGGGCTTCTGCATCCAATGCATCACGGATGGTCTGGGCAAGGGTGGCGTCCCGGGGCAGGAAAAACTGACCCACACCAAAAT
Source organism: Acidithiobacillus sp. TH-A36 (assembly GCF_057473445.1). Taxonomy (NCBI): domain Bacteria; kingdom Pseudomonadati; phylum Pseudomonadota; class Acidithiobacillia; order Acidithiobacillales; family Acidithiobacillaceae; genus Acidithiobacillus; species Acidithiobacillus sp. TH-A36. The sequence continues at coordinate 14,520 of NZ_JBYCKP010000086.1, forward strand.
GTTCAGGGAGCTTGATACCCATTTCTGCCGCAACGCTGTGGAAGAACGTGCGCGGCATCTGGACCAGCAGGCCGCAGCCGTCACCACTTTTACCATCAGCGGCCACTGCACCGCGATGCGTCAGGCGGGCCAGTGAGGCAATGGCCGTGGCGACAATGGCATGGCTGGCCTGATTATCCATCTGGGCAATCAGCCCGAAGCCGCAGGAATCTCTTTCAAAGTCGGAGGAGTATAAGCTTTGCGTCATTAGGTCACCTGGTCCGTTCTGTCACCCTGTCGCTGAACTGCAAAGCAGGGCTGGACATTATAGCGGGCTTATGGACGGGCTCCAAGAGGCAGCCTTGTCCAATATGAAATGAGTCTGAAGGGTGGAACGTGTTTCTAGCATGAAATGCGTCTGGAGTAAGCTGCAACGGAATCGGGTTCCGTTCAT
>NZ_JBYCKP010000087.1:0-17028 GCF_057473445.1 Acidithiobacillus sp. TH-A36
TGATCACTTTTTTACTGGTTGCTCCCAAGCACTTTAATTTACATTATTCCCAAGCTCCGTATTTTGCCAAAACGTCAGGAGTACCCATGCTAATGGTAATACTTCCCCAAACGGAAAACGGCATGCTCCAAAGCAACTCACTGGCCCCGCTCTATTTTCTCCCCGAAACCAGACAGTTCGGACAATGGATTGTGGAACGTCACGAAATGCCCCCTGAATCATTAAGTGCTTCACATCTACCACCGGCTGAACTTCAAGCTCAGATTATTGTTCCCATTCAGAAAATGAATATCCAAAAAACTGAAGGAGATCAATCCCTAGCGACTGGCGCGGCGTAGGCATTCACGATCGTAACGTAGCGTATACTGAATGATTTTATCCTCCAGCGCAGCAGGCAAATGCATAAACGCCAGACCTAACTGCTGAACCGCGCCTTGGGTGTGAATTCCTGGCCCCAGATGACAGACCTTAGCCTCTACTGAACAGGCTTGCCCCTGAAACTTAAACTGAACCCGAGCCAGGAGTTCACCCTGAGTCACCGGATAGTCCTGTGGCGCTGTGATGGCGACACGCATACCACCGGCACCAATATCCACACATTCGCTCTCTACGGCCATTGCCCCATAACGTTTTAATAGTACAGAAGTTTTATTGGACGAATCGACCGCTGCACGCAATGTACTCCGTCTTTGCCATTGAAAAACCATTTCGGGTCGCTGGATACGAATGGCCGCAAAACGCTGCCAGATAAGTTGCTCTACAACCACCGTCTGAAAACCAAGGGGCAATGCATCGTCAGTCCACAGCAGCAGATCTTCACCGGCGAGCGCATAGGCATTAGCCGCTTCCGGCGTCAGAGCATCCAGAATCAGGCTCTCATTAAGCACATCATCGTACAGCAAAGCGGCGTGCCCCACGAAAGTGCCGGGTTGCCCTACCAGGACCTGCATATTTTGCTGGTTTTTCACCAGGGACTGGAGTGCGCGTTCGCACGCTGTTTTTAACGTCAAACGATTGGCATCTACAAACAATTTACCCAACCGGGTTTCACCATTGATCATGACCGCTTCCTTCTCACATCCATCCATATGTCAAAAATTTGACAAAACCAATAAGGTTGACCCTGTATTGACGACCTTTCAGCAGAATTCATGCCGTTTCACAGCCAGCCCGATCAGACATAAATCTCGCTTATTTTTCGAGCGGACACTGCAAACGTGAAAAATCGACTAGTTAATGGTTCAGCGTATGGAGAACACAGGAGATTAGGGGATGGCACGCAAAAAAAAAGCAGAAGAAGAATGGGAAAATCACGAACGATGGCTGGTCTCTTACGCCGACTTCATTACCCTGCTTTTCGCATTTTTTGTGGTCATGTATGCCATTTCTTCAGTAAACGAAGGAAAATACAAGGTATTATCAGAAACCATGGTATCCGCCTTCAGTGGTCAACCCTGGTCACCCGTCCCGATAAGATCGGATACCAACAGCCTTACCCAAACCCCGATAGTCCTGCCGGCATTACCGAAAGTGGCCACCCTGGACCCGGTTCCCCATATCCAGCAAGGTCAGGTATCACCCCGAGCACATGAACCCAAACCCCCGGCAAATCCGGAAATGCAAAAAATTGAAGCACAAATGAAAGCCTTACTTAAGCCATTGATTGATCAGGGTAGTGTTGCCATCCACCGCAGCAATTTGGGGGTTGTCATTGACTTGAATGCCAAGATTCTCTTTCCATCGGCGCAGGCACAGATCAGCGGTAATGCGCGCGACACCTTAGGCAATATCGCCAAAGTTCTGGCGCTGGTACCTTATCAAATCCAGGTGAACGGCTTCACCAACGACCTGCCCATCCGTACTCCGCAATTTGCCTCCAACTGGGCACTATCTGCAGCGCGGGCCGTATCCGTCGTCGAACTGTTTATTGAGCATGGGGTCAACCCGCATCATCTGGTCGCTGCCGGATATGGCAAATACCATCCTGTTGCATCCAATAATACCGCAAAGGGTCTGGTCATGAATCGTCGTGTAAGCATCGTGGTAGTTGCCCCGCAAAACCCCAGCGAGGCAGGAACAGACCCGATCATGGCTGGCAACATCAGTCAGCGCGGCTGATTGCCCATGTAAGCATTCTTTAACCTGAAAACGGCAGTTGCCGTGGGAGCTTTGCAGCGACTTTTGTTCCGCGCCGTTGTTGTTCTTGGCGAAATCCAGCGCCCGTCAGGAGAGCTGTCTGAGCCCGCAGGGCGAGTTCTCTCCTGACAGCAAGATGAACCTCAGAACAAGAGGCAAGGAACAATGGAGCAAAAAGCACCCACGGCAACTGCCATTTTTAGATTTAATCAAGCGGCTTCAGTTTTCCCGGAGATGTGCCGTATTGAAGAGCAGAACATCTGCACTACTCCATCCAGACAGGTGGAACAGGAATTGCTTTTCCAACTACAACGGGTGGGGTGCGACTCAAGGAGGAGATCAGCATTTATGGGTATTGATCAGGTCGATAAGGGCATCCACATTTTAGTGGTGGATGACTTCTCTACGATGCGGCGAATTGTACGCAATTTGTTACGCGAACTCGGTTTCAGTAATTTTGATGAAGCCGAGGATGGCGTTCAGGCATTACAAAAATTGCACGGCAGACCCTTTGATTTCGTCGTTTCCGACTGGAACATGCCCAATATGCAGGGAATTGATCTGCTGCGCGCCATCCGCTCAGACCCGCAACTCAAACATATTCCGGTACTCATGGTCACCGCTGAGGCCAAACGCGAAAACATCCTGGAAGCGGCCCAGGCTGGAGTCAACGGCTACATCGTCAAGCCTTTTACTGCCGACACCCTGAAAGAAAAGCTGGATAGCGTGTTCAAGCGTCTTCAGGCGGCTCAGGGAGGCCAGTGATGACCACACAAAATCTACTGGATCCCAATCGTCTGCTCAGTGAAGCGGAGTTACTGCTGCGTGAAGGCCTGAAGCGGATCGCCAATAGCGCCGAAGAAAATTTGTCCGGTGCACAAAATCCTCTGGAAGAAGCCCTGCGCTTAACCGAAGAGCAGACCATGGCCACTCTCGCCGCTGTCGAAAGAGCGCAGGATGCGGTAATCACCATTCGTAATGCGCACAATAGCTATATTGATGAGCCCTTGAAGCATATTGAAAGCGCCTTGCTCGTGATTCTGGCCAGCCAACAGGGGCAGGATCTTGCCGGTCAACGCTTGAAAAAAGCCATCACACTGCTTCGGGCTGTTGAAGAACGTATACGCCTTACCTTGGCTGAAGTAGGTATGGAATCAGCCAACAATATCGCAGAGGAAAACACCGCAACCGCCAAGGCCAATCCCAGCATTAATCAGGATGAAGTGGATAGCTTGCTGGCAGAGCTGGGGATCTAAAAACATGGACATGGAAATTCTGCAGGATTACTTGCCGGAAGCTCGGGAACTCCTCGAAAAAGCTCAGGACGACACCCTGCGTCTGGAATCCGATCCGAACAATGATGAAGTGCTCGCCTCCGTATTCCGGGCTTTTCATACACTCAAAGGGGGAGCCGGTTTTCTCGAAGCCGAGCATCTCGTCAGTTGGACCCATCATCTGGAAGACCTGCTGGACAAACTTCGCTCACACAGCTTGATCGTTAGCGGACCCATGATCGATGCTATCCTGCGCGGTCTTGATGTGATTGATGACATGCTGCAACAACTTGCCAGCGGAGAAAATCCCAGTCCAGGACCAGAACAACTAGGCCAGACCATTCAGAATCTGGCGTTAGGCAAAGGACCCATGGAAAGCGCAGCGCCTCCTTGCAGCCGCCCACCTGCAGAATCCATGTTGTTGGTCAGCCAGCGACCAACAGCTACCGGTGAATCGGGACTGTTCCTGGAACACTCTGAATCAGCACCTCACCCGGAATCACAGAGCAATCCATCCGGCCCACACAGCGAAATGGCAGCCGAAGAAATTACCGGCGCAGAGTTTGAGGCCACTCTCGACGCCCTGTATGGTAACAAGGCTCCGGGGATGTGCGATGGACCGGATTCCGGCAACCAGAACAGTGGCCAAATTTCGCCAGAAGAGTTTGAGCAGGTACTGGATCAACTCTACGGCCAGCAAGCTCCAGGTTATGTCCAGCCAGCGCTTGGCTCAGCCGTTTGTGCAAGTTCGTTAGAATCAGAACAAGTCACTGCTGAGCTTGTTCTGCCAACAAAATCGGTCCGTACAGAAACTGTCCAACCCCGGGAAGCTTCAGGCAAGGCAACACCACCTGCGCGCAGTAGCGCCACCGCACAGGAAGCAGCCGAAACCACCCTGCGCGTTGATGCCGCCCGACTGGACGCCGTAATGAATCAGGTGGGTGAACTGGTTTTGCTCCGTAACCGACTGAGCTCCGCCATCGGCAGCCTGGGCGAAGAAAATGAAGACATGCTGCGCATCGCCCGAGAGGTCGACCTCACCGTCAACGACATTCAAAGCACCGTCATGCGTTTGCGCATGCAACCCTGCAAGCGTCTGTTTCAGCAGTTGCCCAGAGTAGTCCGGGATGCTTCCCGGCAACTCGGCAAAGAAGTTGCGCTCGAAATTGTGGGCGAAGACGTGGAAATCGACAAAGCAGTGGTCGATGCGCTGTCTGGTCCAATGACCCATTTGCTCCGCAACAGTCTCGACCATGGCGTTGAGTTACCCGCAGATCGCCAGGCCGCAGGGAAGGCGCGCAGTGCCAAAATCAGTGTTGCTGCTGTCCATTTGGGCGATAAGGTTCGCATTGAAGTCTCCGATGACGGGCGCGGCATTGATAGTCAGTTTGTCACCCGGAAAGCGGTAGATAAGGGGGTCATCACTGCTGAGCAGGCGGCTCGCCTCTCGGAACAGGAAGCGGTTGAACTGATTTTCCGCCCCGGATTTTCTACCAATGATCAGGTTACCGATATCTCTGGACGTGGTGTCGGCATGGATGTGGTCAAGGAAACCGTTCGCAAGCTGCGCGGGCGCCTGGACATTCAGACTAAACCAGGTTTAGGTACGAGTATTTCCATGGAGTTTCCTTTGACCATGGCGGTATTACCCGTGCTTTACCTCCGTTTGCGGCGGGAAATCTACGCTCTGCCGGTATCCAGTATTGACAGTCTGGTGGACATACAGGAAAGCCGGATTCATCGCATGAGTGGTCGCAGTGTCTATCGGGTAGACGGTACTGAAGTCATCCCCATGGTAGATCTCGGCAGGCTTCTTCATGATCGCCCCCTCCATTTGGGATCAGAACCTATAGAGGGAATATTGACAGAGCGTGGCTTGATTATGGTTTCTGAAGTGCTCGGGAACGAGGACTCTGTGGTCAAACCCATTGATTTCCTGACTGAACAGAACTGGTATCAGGGCGCTACCATTTCCGGAAAGGGAGATGTGGTGCTGATTCTTGATGCCGGCACACTGGCTAACCATGTGATTGATCATGGCGATGATTCGACCATCATGGATATTTTCTGCAAAGGAGCCGCCTGATGGATATTCAGCACATCATGGGGGTCGTCGATGCGTCCTTTGCGGCAAGGCAAAGTATCGAAAAGGCATTGCGTGATATTGATCGGCGCGCACTCAATGCCATGGTTCTGGTTAAACGTCATGGTAATGCCCTGGCTGGTTATGGTGTAGTAGCCCAGGCCTTCCGGGAAAGAGCGGCCATTTTAAAGACATCAGCCTCCCATCTTCAGGAAAGTATCGCGCCACTCATTGAAGCTTATATGCGTATTTTGCAGCATCAGCGCTTTGTTCAATCATTCCAGGAAATGCTCAGTGACAGCCCGCTGCATGGCAAGGCTTGTCCCAACCTGATCAGCACCCAGTCCAAATGGCAAACAACCATCCATGAAGAGGAAGCCACCGCCAGAAAAATTCTGGTCCAGTTACTGGAAGCCGTACAAACGCTTCAGGAAGGTGTTGAAGAACAGGAATACATCGTCACCAACGGCCGAATCGAAGCGGCCCTTGCAGAAAGTACCGGAGCCCCGCTGATGCGGGTTTCCCGGGATATGGGCGAAGCCGTCCGCACCGTCGCGCAGGCGATTCGTAGCTATCGCCATCAACTGGAGAGTCTGGAACATGAAAGCAGCACCCGTCTTTGAAGCAGGCAGCCATCGCTGGTGGATCATTTATGATCAGGACGAACATCGGGTTATTGATTCCAATGTTTACGTCATGGAGTCGAAGGGACAAAGCATCATCCTTGATCCGGGAGGATTTGAGATTTTCCCCCAGGTATTTGCAGCCATGGTGGAGGTCATTCCGCCTTCCAGCCTGAAAGCAGCCTTTGTTTCACATCAGGACCCCGATATTGCTTCCAGCTTGCCGCTTTGGCATGCCTGTAACGATAAAATGGAATGGTACGTTCCCAAGCTATGGGAAGGTTTTATTCGTCATTATGGTGCGCTCAATGCACCGCTGCAAAACATTTCAGATGAAGGCGGGGAGGTGATGATTGGAGGGCGGCGGCTGGAATTTATACCGGCTCACTACCTGCATTCTTCAGCCAATTTTCATGTTTATGACCCAGAAGCTAAAATCCTGTTTTCCGGTGATGTGGGTGCCGCATTATTACCCCCCGGCCATGACGCCTGGGTAGATCGACGCGATAACACCGGTCGCGCTTTTGAAGAACATATCAAAAAAGCCAAATATTTTCATGAACGCTGGATGCCTTCCAATGCCGCCAAGAAAAACTGGATAGAGCTGGTGAGTCAATTGGATATACAACATCTCTGCCCTCAGCATGGGGCTATTTATAGTGGTGACAACGTTAAGCGTTTTCTGGACTGGTTCGACAAAATCAATGTTGGCACGGCCATCATCTAATAATCAGCGGAGGAAAAAATTATGGATAGAATAGCACTCGAAGAATATGCGAAATCACTTTTGGATCCCTTACCTAGCCTGGAAATGCTCTGTGAAGCGGATGAGGCCATGGAAAATGTCATTTTTTACATGAATCCCGCAGCGCTAAGTATCATGAATTTTCATCATCAAAAATTAAATCCTCTATTACGCGGCGCAGATGTGCGCAACGCCCTGCATTACTCCATTCATCAATTTCATAAAGATCCGGAACGGATTCGCAATATCTTTAGGGAGTTAGCTAAGGGAAACATCAAGCAACATCAAGCAGAGCTAAAACTGGGAAAAATTGTTTTTGGGTTAAATTTTACTTTGTTACGCGACACTTCCGGGTCGCCTATTGCCTATCATGCCAGCTGGCAGGACCTGAGCGATCAGCGTCGTGTTGACGAACTATCAACAAGCAGTTCCAGAAATGCCAACGACAACGCGCAAACCCTCTCCCGCACTACGGCCGAAGTGGACGAAGCCATGGAGACCGTCAATAAAAATCTGATTTTGCTGGAAAAAACCAGCGAAGAAAACCATCAGGCCACTGCATCACTCACGGGTCAGGTGGTCGCTATCAGTCGAATTGCCCAGACCATTCGTGAAATAGCCTATCAAACCAATCTTCTGGCACTGAATGCGGCCATTGAAGCCGCTCGTGCCGGAGAGCATGGCCGAGGCTTTGCGGTAGTTGCAGACGAAGTGCGCAATCTCTCCAAACGCGTACAGGAAGCCACTGACGAGGTTCAAAATAACATTTCAAGGATCACTGCAACTGCCCAAAATATTGATACCGTTGCACAGAAAAATCAGCATCAGGCCCAACAATCCATGGATGTTACCCAAAATTTGCGCAAGGAAATAAAAAGCCTTCGCACGCTGGCACTTTTCATGTCTCTGAACGCTGCCCGCCAACACCATGATTTACTTGCCCAAAAGCTGCAGGATGAAGTAATAAACAATAGGCATCTCATGCAGATGGAAGACATTCAGGATTACCTGACCTGTGGCTTGGGAAAGTGGTACGAGGGTTATGGAAAGCAGGTGCTGGGTAATGAAGCAGAATTTGTCGCCCTGGCCGAGCCGCATCGACAATTTCATCAGCGCGCGCGGGAACTGCTGGCTGCTCATCAAGCTGGCGATCAGGAAAGTACTAACAAATTACTGCGGCAGGTCCTGGATATTCGGGATAATATTTTCCAGCATATGGACGCGCTGAGCGCGATCATTCAAAAAACCTATTGAGGATTGGATCATGAATCAGTTACTGCGGGAAGTTGATGAACGCGCCCAGCTTGCGGGCACCAACAAGTTTGAGCTGCTGGTATTCCGTCTCGGCATGGATCCCAAAATCAATAGCCGCGAACTTTTTGGGATCAACGTGTTCAAGGTCCGTGAAGCGCTGGTCATGCCCAAAATCACACCCATGCCCGGTGCCCCTGAACATGTGATGGGCGTCGCCAACATACGCGGACAAATCATTCCCGTCATCAATTTACCGGAGGTGGTCGGCTGTAAAACTGAAGGATTAAACATCTTGCTGGTTACAGAATATGAACGCTCGGTGCAGGGATTTGCCGTTGAAGATGTCGAAGAAATTGTCCGACTGGAGTGGAGTCGCGTACTTTCTGCTGAGGGTGCTGCAGTGGGTGGCTTGGTCACCAGTCTGGCACGGCTGGATGAAGACGAAGAAACTGCACGTCTGGCTCTGGTGCTGGATGTGGAGCACATTCTTCGTCTGGTATTGCCATCGCGTTTCAAGGCTGGAGACGAGCTCGTGCAGCAACATGCCGTAGAAATTCCCAAAGGTGCCGTCATTCTTTATGCCGATGATTCTGGTGTTGCTCGCAACCAGATCGAAAAAACGCTTAAAAGTTTGGGCCTGGCTTTTATAGGGACCAAAACTGGTAAGGAAGCATTAGAACGTTTAAAACAACTGGCGCAAGATGCCAAAACGGCAGGTATCCCACTTCGTGATAAGGTAGCACTGGTTTTGACTGATCTCGAAATGCCCGAAATGGATGGATTTACACTGACCCGCCAGATTAAAGAAAATGAAGCCCTCCGTAATGTACCAGTCGTCATTCATTCATCGCTATCAGGCACTGCCAATGAAGCCCATGCGCGCAGTGTCAACGCTGATGGTTATGTCGCGAAGTTTGTTCCCGACGAATTGGCTCGCGCCATCACGAATGCTATTCGCCTCCACTAAAATCTCACCATGACGAGGCTACGCCATGTCCACTGAAAAACATACCCTGCTTTCCCTGTTTTCCGCCTGTCTGGATGGCGATGCAGAAACGGCACGGTTGATTCGAGATGATCCTGAACTCGGAAAAACCATTACGCCGATATGCGACTGGCAAAAAGCACGCCTCAGGCGAAGCTGTAAAGTTCTGGATCATCAAGTTGCGGCCCTGGAACAAACAGCAGAAAGTCACCTGCTGGGTATGGATTTAGAGCAGGATTTACATACTGCACAGCTGGATAGCCAATCCTTGTATGATCAGGCCGAGGCGGTCATAAAAGCGGTGCGCAGCACGGCTGACAGTATTGGCTCCAACCAGTCGCTAGCGGAAGCGACCTTACGCGATGTCCAGATGGGAAACGAACGTCTTTCCATATTGATTGGAGAAATGGATCTGGTCGAGCAAACTGTCACTGACATGGGGGGAACCGTAGAGGCATTTCTGCAACAAACCCGTACTATTACCACCTTAGCCGGCAAAGTGCAGGAAATTGCCAAGCAAACCAACTTGCTGGCTCTCAATGCCGCTATTGAGGCTGCACGCGCCGGGGAACATGGGCGCGGTTTTGCGGTAGTTGCCGATGAAATCAAAAAACTGGCGCAAAGTTCTGCTCGTGCTGCTGCTGACATACGTAGTTCTGCAACCACCATCAACAAAGGCGCCATACAAGTTGAAACTGGCGTCAGCGCCAGTGTGGAACATTTGCGTCGTGGTGGAGATGCGCTCGAAACAGTTGCCGAGGTCCTGGGTATGGCCAACCAGTCTGCACAAAAAACCCGTGAAAACATTGAAAACATTGTCAGTGGTGGTGCCCGGGAAGTTGTCGCCGCTGAAAGCATGGGTACACACATGAGTTCCTTGCAGCAGTCGATGGGACAGTTTGCCCGGCAATTCCAGGCTATCCGCCAATGCCTCGATCATGTTCGTGATGAACTCACGCATGCCAGTGAAGCAGCCATGCAGGGTGATCCGGCGCTGGCTACTCGACTGACCGTAGTTAAGGCAGACCATGTTTTATGGGTAGGCCGGATTCTGGAAGCGATTAGCGATAAAGCCAGCCAGATTGATGTCAATAACATTAAAGACCACCACCAATGCCGTTTAGGACAATGGATGGACAGCATGCTGGAAACCCCCATCGCTCAATCTGAAGCCTTTATTGCCGTACAGCAGGTGCACCCGCAAGTACATAAGTTGGGCCTCGCCATGATTAATGCCTTAAAAAAAGGAGATAATGCCGCTGTTCATACTGGTGCCGATCAGCTGAAAAGTCTCAGCACCATGGTGCAACAACAACTGGATAAACTGCGCGACCATGTCATGGGTCACTGAAAAAAATGAGCACGAAATATCATGGCAAAGGACAAGAAAGAACCAATAGCTGATAAGAAATTTAATCCCAAGCGCCGCAGTAGCTCTACTGTCAGCGTAAAAGGTTGGGCGATCACCTGGTTATTGGCCATTATAGCTGCTGAATGGGGACTGCTACCACAACCCTTGGGATTCGGTGGGGGGTTCCCTTTCTGGATACCTGTAATAATGGATGTATTACGTTTTTTTGTTATATGGTTCGCAGCACACATCATCACCCGGATAATTTTTGCTGCTTGGGAAATTATCGGTGAGTATTATCAAGCTTCAACGAAATAGTTTTGCAAAAAAAACCTGTGGCCAACCATGAAATATCCGCATCATAATTTTCTGGATTAATGCGCTGTGCCCGAGAAAATTCCTGAATCTTGTTTTCCGGCCTTAACAAACAAGTCCGCACCTCGCCAACGGGGATTATGGATTGGGTCATGAGTTCCATCGAATCCATTACAATACTCTCATTCAAAATTTGGATCTGGATGAACGAGATGTGCCTGGATGCCGCTCCGATGATGATTTTTTTGAGTTGTGTGACCTGGAATCTGCCACTCCATGTTCGGCCATCGGCCTTGCCGGATTCACCCAATTGACACTAGCGAGCAGATTATCTCGTTCTTCATCGGGCAACTCATCGAAATAACCATTCTTGAGTAAACGCGGCATTTCCACCACGCCATAGCGCACTCTAATCAAACGGCTGACTGCCAGGCCCAAGGCTTCAAACAGACGGCGCACTTCCCGATTGCGACCTTCAGCAAGAGTGACGTGATACCAGTGATTGGCTCCCTCACCGCCGGCTTCTTCAATTTTGAGAAATCGCGCTTCCCCATCTTCCAGCGCCACGCCTTTCAAAAGCTGGTTTTGCTGTTCGTTACTCAAAACACCCAGAATGCGGACGGCATATTCTCTTTCAATGCCCGCACGGGGATGCATCAAGGCATTGGCCAAATCCCCATCATTGGTGAGAAGGAGGAGTCCTTCCGTGTTATAGTCCAAACGGCCAACGGCCACCCAACGACTGCCACGCAACTTGGGCAAGCGATCAAAAACAGTTGGACGACCATCGGGATCATTCCGGGTAGTCAGCTCCCCTGCCGGCTTGTGGTAACGCAGCACCCGCAGTCGCGGGCGAACCCAGGAAGGAATCCGCAAGGCTTCTCCATCTACCGATATTTTGTCCTGCGGTGTAACCCGATCCCCCAGTTTGGCGACCTGCCCATTCACCTGAATACGACCGGCAGTAATCCATTGTTCCATCAGCCTTCTGGATCCCAGACCAAAGCGTGCCAAAACTTTTTGTAATTTTTCATCCATTTTTCAAAAATCTCCGGGCATGCCTCATGGTAGTTTTCAGGATAAAAAACCCCGCGCGAGGCGGGGTCTGATGTTTTGCTGCGGGTGATGCTCAGGAAGCTTTACGATGTGGCGGTACTTCTTCCTTGAGGCGGGTGATGCCCATCATCTTGAACAGCACTTTTTCATAGAAAGGTTCGGAAACACCCATTTTCATCTTGCGAATGAAATACTTTTCAAAGGCCACCTTGGCCAGATGCACCCAGCGACCATAGGCAAATACGTCTACCTTACGGGGACGCAACTGCGGCAGGGCTACGAAAGCTGCGCCACGATCACCCATGTCGGCAAAACAGACGGCATTCCAGGTACCCATGGTCTGCTCACCTTTGCGACCTTCCAGGTCCGCTTTGATATTGTGCACCGCAGCAGAAACCATGGATTCGATCATGTAGCCGGTCTTGGGGGCACCAGTAGGCACCGGTGTGGCTTCCACCGGAGGAATCGCAATGGCAATACCAGCAGCGAAAATGTTGGCGTACTTCTTGCTGCGCTGATGTTCGTCTACCAGCACAAAGCCGCCCGGATTACACAAACCTTCAACACCAGCTACGGCAGGAACACCCTTGAAAGCAGGAATCATCATCCCGAACTTGACTGGCAGGGTAAATTCCTTGGCTACTTCACCCTTGTCATTGACCTGGGTGACAAACATTTTCCCATCTTCCACTTTGGTGATCTTACAATTGGTGTGGGCTTCAATACCTTCTTCCTTGAGTCCCTTGGTCAGGATTCCGGTAGAATCACCGACGCCCTGAATACCCAGATGGCCCAAATACGGTTCGCTGGTCACAAAAGTGAAGGAGGGGATTTTGTCACGCACGCCGCGTTTTTTGAGGTCAGAAGCTACAATCATGGCGTATTCGTAAGCTGGCCCGAAACAACTGGCACCGGCCATGGCACCGATCACAATGGGACCGGGTTCGGCAAGAAGCGCCTGATAGTCCTGATAGGCTTTTTCCGCATGGTCCACCGTACAAATGGACTGAATGGGACCTTCGTGCGGATCAGACCCCGGCACATTTTCAAAAGCCAGTTTCGGTCCGGTGGCAATCAGCAGATAGTCATAATGCACCTTACTCCCATCAGCCAAGGTAATTTCCTGACCTTCAGCATCAATTTTTTCCGCTGCCTTGGGAATAAAATGAATGCCCTTGCGTTCTACATAAGGTTTGATGGGAAAAGCAATATCATCACGTTTGGTCCAGCCCACGCCTACCCAGGGATTGGATGGTACAAACTGGAAATAATCATTGGCGCTGATGAGCGTCACTTCATGCCCGGAACCCAAGGCCTCCTTCATTTCATAAGCTGCAGGCATGCCACCTGTACCTGCCCCTAAAATCACCACATGTGCCATTGGTCTGCTCCTCGTCACATTTTTGACCACACCTAACCCAATGCGGATGTCGGCATCCTGATTAACCGTCATCAACAAATTCCAGGAAAATATGCGACCATATTATCAAGTCGTCAAATAAGTTTTTTCTACTATTAAAATAATCTTTCTATTTACCGGTGATTGCTACAGGCAAATCTTCCAGGGAAGCCAAAGCAAAATGCTGCATAAATTCAGAAGTAGTCGCCCAAAGTGCTGGTCGACCAGGGCTTTCGCGATGGCCCACCACAGCAACCCAGCCAAGTTCCTGTAACTGCTGCATGATGCCCGCACTCACCGATACTCCCCGCCAGTATTCAATTTCCGGACGGGTAACAGGCTGTTGGTAAGCAATAACCGCCAGAGTTTCCAATACGGCTTTGCTTAAAGGGCGGGGAGCTTCTACATGCAAACGGGCTAACAGGGCATGATGGCGATGATGAACCTGCAGGCGGTATCCGCCCGCTACGGCAACCAGCTGCATGGGACCTTCGCCGGTAGCCAGCAGAATTTCCAGTGCCGCTTCCCAGCCCGCATATTCCGGATCGTCGGCGAAAATGCCAGCCAGTCGTTCCCGCGACAGTGGTTCTGCACTGGACAAAAACAAAGCCAGCAAGGCCTCACGCATGCTGCGGAGCCTCCATACCCGCAATACGTACCTGCCAGCCACCTGCGCTATCTTCAAGCAGTTGCAAGGCCTCCTGGCGCAACAACTCCAAAATGGCCAGCAAGGATATAGACAAGGCCTGCCGGCTCAACTCCGGCAACAACTCAAGCAGTTGCCAGGGACGATGGTCCCGACGGCAGCAGAGCAGCACTTCCACCATGCGCTGCCGCAAACCCATGGCCGGGTTGGAAAGCTGATGGACAGGTTGATCGCGTCGTTCAGGGCGCTGCTGTATGCGCAACCAGGCCGCAGCTATATCACCCAGTTCGAGCAGAGGCGGAGACGGGGACAATGCCGCATAGGGGACCGGATTGACCGACCAGAAATCCCGCCCTGACTGCGGCAGGGATTGGAGGATTTCTGACTGGCTTTGTACCAGCGCCAAGGCTTCAAGACGGCGCACCAGCTCCAGTCGCGGGTCCATTTCCTCGTCTTCACAGACGGGCGGCACCGGAAGCAGCATTCTCGCCTTGATTTCCGCCAACCAGGCTGCCATCAGCAGATATTCTGCGGCCAGCTCCAGATTCCGTCGCCGGGCTTCCTGCAGGTATTGCAAATACTGACGGGTAACTTCCGCCACCGGAATATCGCGAATATCCATACGGTTACGGCGGATCAGCCAGAGCAGCAACTCAAGGGGTCCGGAAAAGCTGTCCAGGAGCAACTCCAGGGCATCGGGAGGTATGAATAAACCCTCGGGCAAGATGTCCAGGGGCTGGCCATTGACCCGTAGGGTCTGCCCCATGCCAGCATTTACCACAGTCACACGAACATCACTCAGTCATTACCCTGTTCGTGAGCCAGGCCCATGGCGGAGCGCACTTTTTCCATAGTCTGCCCGGCCCTGTTGCGGGCACGTTGCGCACCGGCATGGGCAATTTCCCGCAATTGCACCGGACGCGCTGCCCAATATTCGGCTCGTTCGCGAATAGGTGCCAGCTCCGCGAGCACCGCTTCAATCACGGGCTGTTTGCAATCGAGACAGCCAATACCGGCACTGGTGCAGCCCTGACGCACCCAGTTTTGAGTCTCTTCACTGGAATACACCTGATGAAAACCCCATACCGGACATTTTTCCGGAGTACCCGGATCAGTCCGCATGACGCGCGCCGGATCAGTAGGCATGGTACGGATTTTCTTGCGAATCAGTTCCGGATCTTCCTGTAAGGGAATGGTGTTCCCATAGGATTTACTCATTTTTTGACCATCCAGGCCCGGCAATTTAGAAGCAGCAGTCAGTAATGCCTGGGGTTCCCGAAGAATTTCACGCCCCTTCCCTTCCAGATGCGCTAAGAGCTGCGCCTGCATCAGTGGACTCAGTCCTGCCTGTTGCCGGAGAAATTCAGCCGCTTCAGTGATGGCCAACAAATCCCCATTTTGTTGAAAACGCTGTTGCAACTGGGCAAAAGTTTTGGCAGCACGCTTGCCCAGGGCCTGCAACCCTCTTTCAATCTGCTGCCGGGTTTCCGCATCACGGCCATAAAAGCTGTTGAAACGTCGAGCCAGCTCCCGGCTGATTTCCAGATGTGCCACCTGATCGGCTCCTACGGGCACCTGTTGGGCCTCGTACAACAGAATGTCCGCCGTCATCAGCAGCGGATACCCGAGGAAACCGAAGGTCGCCAGATCCCGTTCCCGCAGTTTTTCCTGCTGGTCCTTGAAAGTCGGCACGCGCTCCAGCCACGACAAAGGCGTCAGCATCCCCAGCAGCAGGGCCAATTCGGCATGTTGGGGGACATGCGACTGAATAAACAGAACCGCTTTATCCGGATCAATTCCCACCGCCAACCATTCAACCAGCATATCCCACACGGCGCTACTGACACCTTCAACACTTTCATAATGGGTAGTCAGGGCATGCCAGTCTGCCACAAAAAAATAGCACTCGCCCTGATCCTGCAACCGTACCCAGTTTTTCAGTACGCCATGATAATGACCAATATGCAAACGCCCGGTCGGGCGCATTCCAGAGACAATAATTTCTTTCATTATCCAGCACCTACTGCCAGGAAAAAATGATAAACCCATAAAAACAATGGGCCCAGTACGTTCCACAAAATGCCGGTAAAAAGCAGCACAATGAGAATAATAAACCCATAAGGTTCAACCCGGCTGAGGGCGATGCTGGCAGAAGCCGGCAACAAGCCTACGGCAACCCGGCCGCCGTCCAGTGGCGGAATCGGTATCAGGTTGAAAATGATCAGGATGACATTGATGATAATGCCCGCCTCGCCCATCAACTGCATGGGTGTAGCCACATACGCCAGAGCGCCGGGAAGATGCCCCCCCAACCACAGCACGGCCGTCCAGAAAATGGCCATCAGCAGATTGGCTGCGGGTCCGGCGATAGCTACCCAGACCATGTCGGTTTTCGGCTTTTTCAGGCCACTAAAATTGACCGGCACCGGTTTGGCATAACCAAACAGAAAGGGGGAGTGAAACAGCAACAAAATACCCGGCAGGATAATCGTTCCAAAAGGATCAATATGTTTCACCGGATTCAGGGTCAGGCGTCCCATGAGCATCGCCGTGGGGTCACCCCGCTTCCAGGCCACCCAGCCGTGGGCGACCTCGTGCACGGTAATGGCAAACAGCACCGGAATAGCCCAGATCGCCAGGGTACGAACAAAATGTGTGATATCAAACATGGTCGCGAGTATATCAGCAGGAACTACCGGCCACCTAATGCAGCCCGTTTGCGGAACCGTTGCCAGGATTATTCCAACCCCAGAGCAGCCGGATCTCCCGCCCCCTTGCGCAGCAGTTGCGGAGGCCATTTCAACAAATCAATGATGGTCGAGCACTGAGCCCGCCCCTGTTCGGCGAGGATCACCTTATCCACCTGATTTTCGAGCAGCGTGCAAATTTCTTCCGGATCAGTCAGCGGAATATCGGCTTCAGGCAATTGCAGAGTCGAACACATCAAGGGTTCACCCAACTCTGCCAGGAGCATTTCACAAATGGGATGAGCTGGAATTCGCACCCCAATACTCCGCTTTTTGGGATCCGCCAGACGCCGTGGAACGTCTTTGGTGGCTGGCAGAATAAAAGTATAAGGTCCAGGCAAGGCTTTACGCAGCAAAGCAAAAGCGCGGTCATCCAACTTGGCATATTCTGCGAGTTGGGCAATTCCCGGAAAC
>NZ_JBYCKP010000088.1:0-5542 GCF_057473445.1 Acidithiobacillus sp. TH-A36
CAATGGTGCCCGCGTGTACCGGCCCCACTGGAATCTGGTGGACATCCACGCTATCAATCAATTGAAAAGGATAATCGGCATCGCCATCCACGCCGAATGATGCCGCATCCAGATAGCCCCTCTGCAGTGGAAAAACCTCCGCTGGCCAGCACTGATGGCGGAGCCATGGCCGGGTATCCGCATTCCCCGTCGCCATGATTCCCGTAAGATCGTACAGGGCCCGCTCCATCCGTGAGGCAGCGGGAAAAATGTCGGCCAGCGAGGGAAATTGTCCCTCGCCGGATTGCACCGTCAGAGTGATCCACACATATCCGGTTGAACCAAGGCCCAGCGCATGTATGTAAAAGAATGCATTCTCATGGCCCGCCTCACCCCACAATCCCAGCAAACGCCCGCCCTGATCGCGCAGCGCCAGCGCAGCGCTTGTCCAGGATGCAGCCTGCACCATGACCCGCCAGACGGGTGGCGCAGTCAGAATTTGTTGCCACTGGCCCATAGATGATAAAGCTTCAGAGTCAGGTGCAGTCATTGGACAATTCCTGCAACGTCATGCAGCCATAGCTCTATTTGCCCGGGGATCGCCACCCCCAGAATCACCACCAGGGATATTTGAAAAAAAACCGGCAAAAGCCCGCCTACCCCGCTTTGCCGGTTGGGGAGGGAATTGGCGGGGGCCAGGAGCATGGCCTGCAGGCGCGGGTATATTGCCGCAAATACGGTACCCAGGCCGACGAGCAGAAAAGGCACGCTTTGCCAGGATTGTTGTACCGCACTGGCAAGAATCAGAATTTCACTAAAAAACAGAGAACCCGGAGGCATACCCAGAATCGCCAGCACCGACAGGAGCACACTCCAGCCCAGGACGGGCCGGGAATGCAGCAAGCCGTTCAGTGCGGAAATGTCCTGAGTGCCGGCTTCCTGGCTGGCCTGCCCGGTAGCGAAAAACACCGAGGATTTTGCCAGACTATGTCCCAGCATGTGGAGCATACCCGCAAATATTGCCAGCGGACCGCCCAATCCAAAAGCAAAAGTGATCAGTGCCATGTGCTCCATGGAAGAGTAGGCAAAAAGACGTTTGACGTCCTGTTGCCGAAACATGGAAAAGGCAGCAAGTAACAGGGTCAGAAGACCGAAGCCCATCAGCAGATGCCCAGTGAAAGGCCCGGCCACAGGGCCGTACAGGAGACTTTTAAAACGCAGGATGGCATACAGCGCCACATTCAGCAGCAAAGCGGACAAGGCGGCGGATGCAGAACTGGGTCCTGCCGCATGGGCATCGGGTAACCAACTGTGCAGGGGGGCCAGACCAACCTTGGTTCCAAAGCCCACGAGCACAAAAATAAAGGCAATGGTCAGCACCCCGGAATTGAGCGCGGCAGAATGGGCATGCAGTTGTGACCAAAGTAAGGCATCACTGCCTGCACCCAGCGCGGGTTCCGCCGCAAAATACAGTAACACCGTTCCCAACAGCGCCATGGCGAGTCCGACGCCACAGAGAATGAAGTATTTCCATGCGGCCTCCAGACCTTGCGGCTTACGCATCAGACTGACCAGCAGCACACTGGACAGGGTCGCCCCTTCCAGAGCCACCCAGAGAATCCCCATGTTGTTGGTGAGCACAGCGAGCAACATGGTAAATAGAAAAAGCTGGAACATACTGTGGTACAGCTTTTGTTGCCCTGCGGACAAGCCATGATGCTGTACTTCTTTCAGAAAGTAGCTGTGTGAAAACCAGGCAATGGAAAAGCCGACCGTACTGTTGACCAGTGCCAGTAACAGGGAAAAGGCGTCCACCCGGAATTCATCGCCGCCTGCCCGGATGATGCCCTGGGTAGCCACCTGCACGGACATAACCACACAGGCGATCAACACCAGAAAATTAAGCAGCAGAAACAGTCTGGCTCCGCGTCGCCCGCTGCCCAAAAACGCCAGTAAGGGAACTCCGGCACCAGCCAGAACCAGCACCCAGAAGATGATCATTTATCCTCCCGGATATGTTCCAGATAATGCAGATCGAGACTGTCGAAAGTGTCGCGGATCTGAAAGAAAAAGACGCCAATCACCACCAACCCGATCAGGGTATCCAGGGCAATACCCAATTCGACGATCAGCGGCATCCCCAGTGTTGCACTGGTGGCGGCGAAAAACAGGGCGTTATCCATGGCCAGAAAGCCCACGATCTGGGAGATTGCCTTGCGGCGGGTAATCATCATCAGGAACGACAGCAAAAATGCGGCCAGGGCAATCCCCAGCATGCCATGCGTCGCGGCAGGCAAATATCCATCCAGAGGGGCAGCAATGGAAAATGCAAATACCACCAGCAAAATACCCAGCAGTTGCGTACTAGGGACATTGAGCGTCATCTCGACATCACCGCGCACCTGCAGACGGCGCAACAGGTAATGCAACACATAGGGCATGAGAATCCCCTTGATGGACAAGGTCAACACTGCCGAAACCCAGAGGACGGGATCACCCGTCAACTGCCCGACGAGGGCCGTACCCACCGCCAGGGTGACCCCCTGCCAGGCAAGCAGGCGAATAAGACTCAGCAGCCGTCTTTGCGCAAGCAGGGCGAAACTGAGTACCAACATCCAGGCCGCGAGAATTCTCAACACGGGGCTGATAATCGCGCTATGGGCAAGAATGGAATGCATGATCATGACCCCAGCATGAAGTGACTCAATAGCCCGATGACCCCGAAAAGAAAGCCGGTGATGGCGAACTCAGGGACCCGAAAAAGCCGTTTTTTTGCCAGTAAGGTTTCAATCAGCGCCAGAACCACAACCGCAAAAAAAAGTTTGACGAGAACCAGTCCTGCAGCAATGACCAGGCTTGTCAGCGACGGTTTTGCAGCAATTCCCCAGGGCAGGAACAGGGCGAAACCAATGGTCATATATAAAAACAGCTTGAGTTGTGCCGCCCATTCGAGCAGTGCCAGGTGCCGCCCTGAATACTCCAGCACCATCGCTTCGTGAATCATGGTCAGTTCGAGGTGCGTTGCCGGATTGTCCACCGGAATTCTGGCGTTTTCTACGAGCAGAACAAAGCCAAATGCGATGGCGGCAAAAACCATGCTGGGATGAATGGAAAATAACTGTATTTGACTCAGATGAACAATCTGCACAAGCGATGTGGATCGGGCCAATAAAGAGGCGGTAAACAGTGCCGCCAGTAAGGCCGGTTCTGCCAATGCGGAAATCAGCATTTCACGATGCGCCCCATAACTGCCAAAAGCTGTTCCCGTATCCATGGCCGCCAGCACCTGAAAAATGCGCGCCACGGCCAGCAGACCCACCAGCGCAATGACATCGGCGGCACTGGCCAGAGGCAAGCCATTGGCAATGATGGGCACGATGGCCACCGCCATGATCTTGGCTCCGAACATGACATAGGGTGAAAACTGAAACAGCCAGGAAGATTGTTCAGGGATCAGGGTTTCCTTATGAAACAGTCGAAAAAGATCACGATAGGGCTGGAGAATCCCTGCAGAACGCCGATTTTGCAAAAGTGCCCGGACCGTCTGCAGCCAACCCGCCAGAAGTGGAGCCGCCGCGACGACAAAAAGGATCTGGAAGCATTGATCCCGCCAGCCGATCAGACTAGTCATTGAAGCCTCGCCCTCTTGTATTCACCGAAAAAACACCAGAAGGACAATCAGGGTCAGAAAAGAATACAGCAGATAAGAGGTGATGCGACCATGCTGTAATCTGCTGATCCCTTCGGCAATCCACAGGGTGACACGACCCCAGGGCAGGTAAAAACCTTTCCAGAAAGGATCAGGAATTTGCACCGGGAGGGTGTTTCTCCCGCCCTGGCGGTTTCTGAGCGTGCTTAAGGAAACGCCAAAAATTCTGAGCAGAGGCTGGCTGAAACCGGTCGGACTGTCTTGTGTTTGGGCACTATAATCTGCTGCAAAACCACAGGACCATACGGGGGCACGGCGCAGGGAGCGACCGAAACGCCACCAAACCAGTACAAAAACGACCGCAATGGACAGTGCGATTCCCAAAAGAAAAACGCCGGGGAGATAACTGGCCCGCTGCGCCGAAATCGGCGTGAGCGCCAGCGCGCTTTGGTGGGCTATCTGGCTGCCATGTAACAACAGAGCCGTTATGTGCGACAAACTGTCTACTACGCGGCCCGGAAACACACCGAGCAGGACGCAGAACAGGGCCAAAAAGGCCATGCTGGCGCGCTCCCAGATTCCGGCCTCCTGTTTGGCGACCGCACTACGCGCCCGCCCCAGAAAAGCGATCCCGTAAAATTTGACGATGGCAAAAGCCGCCACAGCAGTAACCAGCACCACGCCTGCGGCGGCCAGGGGAAGAATGGCCCGCAGCATTCCTGATGGCAAGCTGGGGGCCAATAGGAAGGCCTGAAGTAACAGCCATTCCGAAGCAAAACCATTCAACGGCGGCAATCCGGCAAGGGCAAAAATGCCAATGAGCACCAGAAAAGCCGTCTGCGGCATGGAACGAATCAGGCCACCCAAATGGGACATTTCCAGGGTGCCTGTAGCGTGCAGAACGCTGCCGCTTCCCAGAAAAAGCAAGCTCTTGAAAAAAGCGTGATTCAGCACTTGAAATAAACCCGCTACCAACGCAAGAGCGGCCAGGGACCATAGTGCCTGCTCCGCAAAAATTCGGGAAAGACCGAGAGCGATCAGGATGAGTCCCATATTTTCCATGGAGGAATAAGCCAGCAGCCGCTTCATGTCGGTTTGCAATGCCGAATACAAAACGGCAAAAAGTGCAGAGCTTAAACCCAGTCCCAGCCAAAGCGGACCCCACCACCCCGCGCCCGCCGGAAGAATTTGCCAGTCAATCCGCAGCAGGCCATAGACCGCAACGGGCAACATGGCCCCACTCATCAGTGCCGAAACCGGCGATGGCGCCGCCGGATGCGCCTCTGGAAGCCAGGCATGAAGTGGCAGAAGCCCCAGTTTTGCACCAAAGCCCAGCAAGGTGAGGCCAAAAACCGCATTGGCGACCACAGGAGAATAGGGCGATTGTGCCATGCGCTGAAAATTCCCATTGCTGATCAGATCACCATGACTCAGCAAGGCAAAAGCGACAAAAAGGGCCAGGGCACCGAGATGCGCGATCAGTAAATACAGATATGCGGCTTGCTGCCGACGCTGGTCCTGGCCTTCGACCAGGATAAGAAATGTTGAACTCAGGGCCATCAGTTCCCAGGCCACAAGGAATGTGTAGGCATTGGCTGCCAGCAATACCCAAACCATGGCCGTCACAAAAACCGGATAAGGCAATAGCACCTGTTTCAGCTTGCTCTGGCTGCCATGATAGAAATAGCCGATAGCATGCAAGGACGCTGCAAAACCTACGGATCCCAGCACCAACAGAAAAAAACCGGAGAGCGGGTCGAGGGTAAATTGCCAGGCAAGATCGGTGAGTGGCCCCGGGATACTTGCATGGAGCGCAGGGCTTGCCAGCGCATGTATGCCGACCACGATGAGTAGCAGGCAAAATGCAACGGTCAGCAGAAAACCCAGGGAACGTTTCCAGCGGATTGGCAATGC
>NZ_JBYCKP010000089.1:0-1158 GCF_057473445.1 Acidithiobacillus sp. TH-A36
ACTCCCCTTGTCACTGATCCGACCTCAACCATTTTGTGGGCCGCGGCTTTTATATTCTTGGCTACTTTGCGAGTGCCCACGCCATCAGAAAAGAAGACATCTTTAGGCTTGGCCTTGATTGTGCTGTGATAAGCATCGTTGTAATTATCGACCAAAGTATCAACGATATCATACCATCTCTTTGTTCCCTTGGCCGTCATATATTGCATTATGGCGCGTTTTATTGTTTGGTTGAAGCGCTCAATCATGCCATTTGTGCTGGGTTTGTAGGGAAAACTATTCAGGTGTTTGATTCCTAACTCTTTATACAACTCATTGGCCGCCGCATTGATGAATTCGCCGCCATTATCTGTCTGCAAGATCTTTGGCGTGTATTGGCGCAATATAGGCTCAAGAACCTCCAGTGTTTTCTCCGCTGTTTTTTTTGTCATTGGCTTGACCCAGGCATATTTGCTGAAGCAATCAATGATTGTCAGGGCATAAGCGCGCCGATGATTATGGCCCGCCCATTCTCCCATCTCGATTAAGTCGGCCTGCATTCTGTCCAGAACATGGTTTGTTATGATTGGCTTGTGAACAGTTGGCCGCCGCAAGGGCTGATGTAGTTGGGCCGTCTCATTGCCAGCTAAATATTTGGCCACAGCTGGGCGACTTATGCCGATTAGTTTGAGGTCTTTTATTCGCATGTAAAGGCGGTCGCGCCCTCTAAGTGCAGTGGCTGGATCATCAAGAATTTTATCTAGCTTATCCTTGATCTTATCACTTGGCACAATTTCATAGGCCTCATCGTTTAGGAGGAGTTCAAGATGACCATCAGGATGGATGCGGTATTTGGCCCGCTTTATTGGGGCCTCAACAGATTGGCCAGCTCGCAGTTGGGTGGTGATACTCCGGACCTTAGCTGGTGTAAATTCCAAATTATTAATCTTTTGCCAATGCATTATATATAATTTGTCCAGAAAAAATGGGAAATGTTTTTAGCATCACTAGAGGCACCGCTCCTGATCCGCCCAGCTATCCGGCGTATGACACACACTATTTTCAAAGTTGTTGGCGCATCGATCGCAGTTTCGTAGTCTTGTTGATTCAAATAATTTTGAGCACAATTTTGATCGCGTTTGCCGTCGGAATGTTGATTTATCACAGCATACAACATAA
>NZ_JBYCKP010000090.1:0-3448 GCF_057473445.1 Acidithiobacillus sp. TH-A36
ATCCGTTGCAGAGGGACCAAGCATTGCAAGGAACTTCCTGAGCTCTCCGGTCTGGAAGGGTCGGATTGCATTTTTCTTAGCACGTCGAGAGGGTACCAACCGCGAGGCGTCCGATAGGATGCCGAGTGGTCCCTCAGAGACTGATTGTGATTTCAACCCATCAGAGCTGCAAATATCTCCGAAATACGCTTTGTGCCGCCGGGCGTAATCGTAAAAAGCAATGATCGGTTGCATGTAAGCGATGATCGTCCCGCTGCTGTAGGCATCGCCCGTCACGGGACTGATAGCTGTGGACAGGCCATCCCGGAAATCAATCAAATCGTCCTGAGATGCCGTCGGCCAATCAACGTTGGCCTCCAAACACCAGTTAAACCAGAACGCCAATGCGCTAGCAACATTTTTCCAGGTTCGCGGCGATGACCGGGAACCTGATTGGCAGTACTCGTCGTTAAGGAACGCAGTCGCTTCCTCGAACAGTTGTTGTTCTGGCTCCCAGAACAAACTTGGCTGTCCCACCTTCAGACCTCCGAAGTCTCGAGCGATGTGAACCACCACCCCACTGTTCATTATCCTAGCCCCATTAATCGATCGTTACAAACCTTATACTCCGTTAACTCACTAATATCAATGATCTTATTATTATAAGGTGAACACGCTTTCGCATCCGTTCCCTTATACCTAATTAGATGAAAGTTACCCGTTTGTACTGGCAGGCCAAGTCATTATTGGAGGTTCATATTGCACAGTCGAAGTCCGACAGCAGAATCAACGGCAACCCTTGTCTCACAGCGCTCGCAACTGCCTCGGCGGCGACGCCGATATCGGGTAAACGGTCCGGTGGATCGAGCGCACTCAGCGGCGGGCGCACAAGCAATCCCACCCTTCCCGCATCCTCGTCACCCAGTCGACCCGCGATGATGCGCGACTGCAGAGGCGTATAACCAGCAGCAGCGGCCGCACTAAAAACATCTGGCGACAATGGCCTGTCGATGATTCTTATGGGTTCTGGCATCACGCGCTACCCTTATTCTGGTTGACCCCGTGCAACTTATCGCACTCCTTTAACCAAGGCCACCCCGTATATTTTCACAACCATTTACCAAATCCCTGGAAGCGCATGACCCGGTCGGGTTGGCCTGCGCCAGAAGCGCCAGCGGTCAGCACTGCGCAGGGTCAGGCGCTCTACCCCACCATGGGCGAGCACGCCGGTCAAACATTGCAGAGTTCCACCCCGGCGCCAGAAGTTTTGCAGGGCAGGATGCAGCGCCGCGAATGATTTTGCGGCATCGGGATACAACCAGGCTCCGGACCAGACCCAGAGCAGATTATCGGGAAGTTTACCGGCTGCCTGCAGTGCTTTGGGATAAGCGAGCGGTAACCCAAGCCAGGCAGCAGCGGCCTGAAGATAATCGGCCTCCGCCGCCAGACTTTGCCACTTTGTCAGCGGACACTGTTCCGGCAAGCGGCCCTCCCCCCAGGCCCAGAACAAACACCAGGATTCCATTCCCACTGCATGGATATCCTGATTGACGGGATGGGCCGCCAGAAACATCTGCAATTCATTGAGAAACGCATTCCAGCGCCGGGCATCCGCCCCAGTGACCTGCAAAGCCAGAGGCTCACGGCCCCACACCTGTTCCGGATCAGGACAGTGCAGATCGGGACTTGTACTGCTCAGCACATACCAGCGCCGCGCTCCACGCTGTAAAATCCAGGGTGTTTCTGCCAAAAATTCGACCGCAGCGTCAAACAACGCCACCGCATCACTTTCTTCCAGACCCGGCAACGGCTGCAATACCGCCCGCCCTGCCTGACCGCGAAAAGCCACTGGCTCCAGAGCAATGACCCAACGTCCGACGGTATTTATCCCTTCTGCTTCTGCCAGGAGCGCCGCCGCCGGGAGTGCGCCAGCAAAGCCCAGCAAATGACCGGCCACTTCCAGAGAAGATTCAGCCACCAATTGTTCGCGCTGCCCACGCCCCCAGTAGCGCGGTAATACTGCGCCCAGGTCCTCCTCCGGCATGCCGTGCAACCCCGACAGCCAGAGGCAGACATCGGCCATCAGCGATCCAGTATGGCGCGCTGTACCGCATCCAGAGTGGCATTGACGGTCACCACCTCGCCGCCCTGGGAAATGGCCGTGTCGGGATCCTTGAGACCATGTCCGGTAAGCGTGCAAACCACCGTGGCCCCCGCCTCGATTTTTCCGGCGCGGGCAGCGGCAACAACGCCCGCCACCGAAGTGGCGGAGGCAGGCTCACAAAACACGCCTTCAAATTTGGCTAACCAGCGCTGGGCTTCGAGGATTTGGGCATCGCTGTGGCTGCCAAACCAGCCACCACTTTCTTCCTGCACCCGATGCGCCTGATCCCAGGACATGGGATGCCCGATACGAATGGCTGTCGCAATGGTTTCCGGATTTTTCACAAACTCACCGGCCATAAACGGCGCGCTGCCCTCTGCCTGAAAACCGAGCATCTTCGGACGTTTTCCGGGTTTGCCATGACCATAGCGACACACCCCGTTGCAGAATTTGCAGGCCATGGTCAACACCTGGGAGGCATCAGCACGGCCATCGGTGGCTTCGCAATAACCCATCCAGTGCGCGGTGATATTACCTGCATTACCTACTGGCAATACGTGATAATCAGGGGCTTCGCCCAAGGCCTCGATAATTTCAAAGGCAGCGGTTTTCTGTCCCTGCAGACGGTAGGGGTTCACGGAATTGACCAGGGTAATGGGCGCATTGGCAGCCACCTCCTGCACAATCTGCATGCCTTCGTCAAAATTGCCGCGAATTTGCAAGACCAACGCGCCGTGCATCATGGCCTGAGATAACTTGCCCAAAGCAATTTTCCCTTCCGGGATCACCACAAAAGCCTGCATTCCGGCCCGCGCCGCATAGGCCGCTGCAGCCGCAGAAGTATTTCCCGTAGAAGCGCAGATGACCATCTCACTGCCATCTTCCTTGGCCTTGGTCACCGCCATGGTCATGCCCCGATCCTTGAAAGAACCGGTGGGATTCAGCCCTTCGAATTTGAGAAACAGGCGGATATCCACCCCCAATTGGCGCGGAAGATTCAGACATTCGATGAGCGGTGTATTCCCCTCACCGAGGCTGACTGCCTGGGTATCCGGGGCCAGAGGCAAAAAATCACGGTAACGATCAATAATACCGGTGTAACGCGTCATGACTAATTCCTGAAGCAATAAAAAATGGATTCGGAAAGCGGATTCACTGTTCGGCCAGACTTTCGACACGCAGCCGTAAAACGGGACGAGCCACTACCGGAAGGGCTTCAATCCGGCGGATGGCCTGCTCCAGATCGCCTTCGCGGCAACGGTGCAGCAAAAGAACGATGGGAACCGTATCGGCTTCCGGCGATTCTTTTTGCAGCAAAGCCTCAATGGAAATCTGGTGTTCCGCCAGCATGGTCGCCACCTGGGC
>NZ_JBYCKP010000091.1:0-1489 GCF_057473445.1 Acidithiobacillus sp. TH-A36
CAAGGGGGGAATCACCGGACTCTGGGACATGATGAAAAAACCGGAAACCCAGCAAACCATCCAGTTCCTCATGCTTGTCGGCAAACATTTCCGTTCATGCCGACTCAGACACTGATCATGAGGTAACTTTTTACCGTTTTAAAGTGTTCTACTCGCCCCGCTTGCAGCCCCTGTCGTTCAGGGGCTTTTTTACCGGAAGATGTAGTGCGTGTGCTGCTGATTGGAAAACGCTCGGTACCATAGTACGTATTTAATGTTTTTCCGAGTCCATCAGAAGCGTAGGCAGCCGATGAGATCGGGAGAATAATGGCAAGTACAGCGGCTACGCCTACTCTGGAAACTGTTTCTGATGGGTTCGACAGTATGCCCGCCCACCAAATTGGTCTTTGCACTCAAAACAAAAATATGCGGCCTTTAATGCCGAGCGGCTGCAGCATTTTCTCAGGTTTTACAATCGGTATGGATCCTGACACAGAGCGTAGGGATGTTTACCGGATCAGATTTTCCGCGTGCGTTATCGCCATCTCCCGGAAACTTTTCGATAGGCGCGGGTCCTGCGCTGCATTTGACCAAAACAAAGTGGCTAAATCCTGTGCCATAGAAACTAATTCGTGCGCTATCGGATAGGCCTGGATCGATCTGAAATCAGGCAGCAGGGCACCTTGACCACGGCGCTTCTCGATCGACTGACCCACCACTGCGATATTCTGGAGACCGGAAACGATTCTTACCGGTTCAAAAAACGTCGCAGCCACCCTCTCTAAAACTGGTCAAAAATATACGCTGTTACTTGGTCATTTTTAAACGCTGTTTGACAATCAGACGGGACAATGTGGGGCGCGAGATTCGCAGGCGCCCG
Source organism: Acidithiobacillus sp. TH-A36 (assembly GCF_057473445.1). Taxonomy (NCBI): domain Bacteria; kingdom Pseudomonadati; phylum Pseudomonadota; class Acidithiobacillia; order Acidithiobacillales; family Acidithiobacillaceae; genus Acidithiobacillus; species Acidithiobacillus sp. TH-A36. Next base: position 860 of record NZ_JBYCKP010000091.1, read on the forward strand.
CACAGGGTCTGTCCGGTTTGTGATCCAGTGTGCAGCAAACGGATAAGTTGCGGGATTCGGGTTGGCATTTCGGCATAATGAAAAGATATTTATTTCTTATGATTAGTTATAATTAATTGATTGTCAATAGTTAAAATATATTATCATACACCATGAAGAAACGATAATATTTTCCTTCTAAGTGTATTCCAGATGGCGTATGAGGTTATCATCTGGATGCTTTCCAGACGAAGACCTTGGATCTCCATCTCTGTTCTCAGAGGGAAGGAAATAACTGTACGCATTGCCCGTCAAGGCTCTCGGAAGTTTCCCATGTCGCGTTTGGTGATGAGGCAGTTGGATAACGGTGCATTCTGGCAGCGTCATCCCGAAGATAGCCAATCGGCAGCGGGCATAGGTATTTTTAACCAGATGGGCTCGGTGGCGCCCAACGGTGCCGTTCAGGGCTAGCCAGTTGCTGAATCATTTCCGCCTTCTTGCAGAGATACAGCTGCTCGGCTTTGCGATGCTGGGCTTCTGTGAGCTTGAAATGAACACCGATCAGGTAAGCATGGCTGGAATGGACCAGGTTCTCGATACGGGCAATAGTGGCAGTCGTCTCACAAGTCCCGCAATCCGCAATATCAAATT
>NZ_JBYCKP010000092.1:0-1336 GCF_057473445.1 Acidithiobacillus sp. TH-A36
GCCGCCGATCTCCTTCCTAAAATTGACGCCGTGTTAATGCCCAACGGCAGCGTTCGTGAAGATGGTAATGCCGCGCTGCGAAAATTACATGCCGAACTCAAGAGCGAACGCGATCAGATTCAGAAGTCCATGCAGTCACACCTGGGCGCTCCGGGTGCCAAATTGCACTGGTCCGGGCAGCGTGCCTGCGTGCATCTGCCCGATGGCGCTACGGATCAGATTCGCGGCGTGCGGCGGGGCACTGGTCCGGGCGGCCATGGTTATCTGGTAGAGCCTATGGAACTGGTGGCCAGCAATAATCGGCTGGAGAAAATCGCTGGTAGTATCGAGCAGGAAAATCAGGCCATTCTGCGTGCGCTCAGTGATGAAGGCAGGGAACGGCTCAGTGGCCTGCAGCACTTGGTGGAATCTCTGACCTGGCTGGATCTGGCCATTGCCGGTGCGCAATTATCCATTCATTTACAGGCCAAGGCGGCAGAAATGGTGGATGAACCGGTATTGATTCTGGAAGAGGCCTATCACCCGCAACTAATCCTGGCCTACGCTGAAAAACGCGGCCCGCAACCCAAGCCGCTGACAGTACATATAAATGCCGATTGCCCGATTCTGGTGGTGACAGGGCCCAATACGGGGGGGAAAAGTGTTTCCCTGAAAACCGTGGGACTGCTGACAGTAATGGCCCATTGTGGTCTGCATGTTCCGGTGGCGGGGCGGGCTGTGGTCGGTAACTTCACCCGGATTTTTGTCGATATGGGCGATCCGCAAAGTGTGGCTTTTCAGCTTTCCACCTATTCCGGGCATGTGGAAGTGCTCAAACGTCTTCTTGCCGATGCCGATGATCATACCCTGATTTTACTGGATGAATTGGGTACTGGTACCGACCCGGAAGAGGGCGCCGCCCTGGCCATGGCGGTACTGGACCACCTGGCCGAGCGGGGGGTGCGCGGCATGGTGACGACCCATTTGACCCCGCTCAAATCCTTTGCTGAAAGCCATGCCTGTCTGCGTAATGCTTCCATGCGTTTTGATCATGAACGGCTGGAGCCTACCTACGAGCTGGAGATTGGTGTGCCTGGCCGTTCGCTGGGACTGGTGATTGCCGCCAAACGCGGCCTGCCGGAAAACCTGGTCGCCAAGGCCCGCGATTACATGGAAAATTTACATAAGCATTACTAATGGCGGGCTATAGATGGCGGGCAAAGTACGCCAAGGCATTTTTATTTGACCTGCATGGGAAAACTGTCTAGTTTTTTGCGCTGATACTTTATTCCCTGAGGAGTACGACGATGACGTCCCCGACCACCACCCATGAGCGCCTGAGCCCAAAAACTGAATC